>NZ_JASBSF010000046.1 GCF_030149085.1 Microbacterium sp.
TGGCGCCACTGATACCGCTCGGTGTGCTCGATGGCGTGCCCGAGGGTGTGGCCGTAGTTGAGCACTTCGCGAAGGCCTGCCTCACGCAGGTCTTCGGAGACGACACGGGCCTTCATCCCGATCGCGAGCTCGATGCACCGCCGGAACGCTTCGGATGCCGGGTCTGTCGCGGCGGCGGGGTCCGCCTCGATGAGTTCCAGGATCTCCGGATGCCAGATGAAGCCGGCTTTCACGACCTCTGCGAATCCCGCAACGGTCTCGTTGCGCGACAGGGTCTCCAGGAGATCGAGGTCACAAACGACGGCGGACGGCGGCCAGAACGCCCCCACGAGGTTCTTCCCCTCGGCGGTGTTGATGCCCGTTTTTCCGCCGACCGCGGCATCAACCATGCCGAGGACTGTCGTCGGAACCTGCACCACCGAGACGCCGCGCAACCACGTCGCGGCGACAAACCCGGCCAGATCGGTCACTGCTCCCCCGCCGAAGCCGATGACGGCGTCAGTACGAGTGAAGTTCGCCTGGCCCATGACCTGCCAACAGAATGCCGCGACCTCCACGCGCTTGCCTGCCTCGGCGTCGGGCACTTCGGCAAGAAGAACCTGCCGCTCGCCCTGTAGGCGTCCGCGCAGCTCTTCAGCCCGCGCTGACAGGGTCGGCGGGTGCACGATGAGCACACGCTGTGCAGCTGTCGGGAGTGCCGCACCGACCGAGTCCAGGATGCCGCGACCGATCGTGATGTCGTAGGGGCTGTCGCCGGTAACGGCGATTGTCGTCGGAGCGGTCATGACTCTTCTTTCCCGGTGGCGCGTGGATAGGAGGACTCGGTGCGGTGGCGCGCCCACGACACGATCTCGTCCACGACGTTCTGGAGGGGACCGGTCGATGTGTCGATCGTGATGTCGGCGACACTTTCATAGAGGGGACGACGCTCCTGCCAGATGCGCCGCCACCGCTCCAGAGGGTCCTCGCCCGACAGGAGCGGCCGGGCTGTCCCCTGAATCCGCCCGGCTACGACGCGCGGGTCGACCGTGAGCATCACGACATGGCATGTTGCGAGATCCGCACGCGTATCGGCATCCAGCACAGCCCCGCCGCCCAGTGACACGACGGCAACCGCGTGCCCGAGGGCCTCCTGAATCGCCGCACGTTCCCAGGAGCGGAATGTCGACTCGCCCTGGGTCTCGAAGATCTGCTCAATCGGTCCGTGCTCGCGCTGAACCACGGCATCCGTGTCGATGAACGTCACGCCTAGGGCTTTGGCAACGCGACGTCCGATGCTCGTCTTTCCCGCCCCCATGGGGCCGACAAGAACGAGCGGACTAGCGGGGGCCATCGCTGGTGAGAACTGCCGCGTCCAGCAGCGATTCGTCGCTCTCTGCGCTTGTGCGCAGGGCCGCGGGAATCGCGTCGAGGTAGGACTGCAGGTTGCGTCGCGTCTCGGCGACGCTGTCACCGCCGAACTTCTCGAGAACGACGTCAGCGAGCACGAGCGCTGTCATGGCTTCGGCGACCACTCCGGCTGCCGGGACAGCGCACACATCTGACCGCTGGTGGTGAGCGCTGGCAGTCTCGCCGGATGCCACGTCCACCGTACGCAGTGCGTGCGGGACGGTGGCGATCGGCTTCATGCCGGCACGCACGCGCAGTACGGTTCCGGTTGACATGCCGCCCTCGGTTCCCCCGGCGCGATCCGTGGCCCGGGCGATGCCGCGGTTGGTCGCGAACAGCTCGTCGTGAGCCTCCGAGCCCCGGCGCCGCGCCGTCAGGAAGCCGTCGCCGACTTCAACGCCCTTGATCGCCTGGATGCTCATGAGCGCCTGCGCCATCTTGCCGTCGAGCCGGCGGTCCCAGTGAACGTGGCTGCCGCGCCCCGGCGGGAGTCCGAACGCAAGGACCTCGACGACACCGCCGAGGGTATCGCCGGCTTTAC
>NZ_JASBSF010000001.1 GCF_030149085.1 Microbacterium sp.
TCGTGGTTGCCGGGGACGAGGAGTCGGCGTCCGTGCAGGTGTGCGGTGAGCGGAAGGGATTCAGCGATCGCTCCGAGCGCGAGATCTCCCAGGTGCAGCACGACGGAGTCAGGAGCGACAACGTCGTTCCACCGGCCAATCAGCGCGGCATCCATCTCCGCGACGGTTGAGAAGGGACGGTCGGCGAGCTCGCTGATGCGGGCATGACTGAAGTGGGTGTCAGAGGTCACGAAGTCGACTTGGTCGAAGTCGAACCAGGGGTACTCACGCATCGCCAGGATCCGGGGCGTCGGGATCCATCTCGAAGGCGCGAAGCAGCGTTCGTTCGAGGTCGCTGACCGGCTCCGGCGGCATCCCAGCGATCTCGTCACGCAGCTGACCGAGAGCGGCCTCGATTGCGGTCCGATGCTCGTCGCGCCAGGCGCGAACGCTCGGATCGCGGAGGACTCCGTCGTCACGACTGCCCGGATAGTCGAGCAGGAGCTCGGTCTCGATCGCCGACGCCATTGCGCGTGCATCGACTGCGCTGGTCATGCGGAGAATCGAGAGGTGGGTCGCGGCGTCCGAGCCCGACACCTCGACGAGGTAGCGCTGGATATCGCCATCCTCGCCGTGCGTGGTCGCGACGAGCGAGACCGTGACCGTACGGCCTGCGATTGAGATCTCGCGCATGCTTCCTCCTCGACGTAGAACCGGCCAACCTATCAGGCGGTGATGGATCAGTCAGTCTCCGGCTCGGGATAGATTCGTCCCGGCCGTACGACGTCGTCGTGTCCGGGGATGAAGGCGATCGCGCCCAGTCGGGTCCAGTAGCTGATCAGCCAGCGCTGGATGAGCTCGGTCTGTTCACGGCGTTCGAGGAGTGTCCGTCCCGGGTCTTCGATGACGTCGTCCCACGCGATGCTCGTGAACATCGCGTTCAAGAGTTCGGCGCACGACGGCCCAGTGCCATGTGTGTCCCACCATGCGATCGTCAGCCTGCCGGCTTGGGCTGCGGTGCTGGATCCGGCGGGCTCCTCGATCGTTCCGATCAGGGCGGTGAGGTAGGGATCTTCCACCGCCATGACGAACGACTCCTGGTTGAGTTCCGCAGCGCCCATACAGTGCAGAATGCCATACAGATTAGGCCTCTCCTGGTAGTCGCGGGCTGTCACCCGCAACGCCGAAGTGCCTCAGCGGATCGTGAGGTCGGGCGTCACGCTGGGCAAGAGGTCGGTGAGCTGAACGTCGAGCACCTGAGCTACCGCCAGCAGAGTCTTGACGGTCGGATTCGCGGGAGTTCCGGGCTTCGACTCACCCTTCTCGAGCTTCTGGTACGTGTAGCGGCTCAGGTTGGACTCGTACGCCACACGGTCCTGGCTGTACCCGACACGCGCTCGCTCCCGCTGGATGTTCTGGCCGAGCTCGCGAGCGTAGTGGTCCCACGCATCAGGCGAGGTCGCGGGAGAAGGCACCCCTCAAGCGTCACGATTAGGCCTCTGCAGTAAGGCCTAATCTGTATGGCAATCTCGATGGCTCGACAACCCGGCTCGGACACAAAGACGCCCTCCACGAGGGAGGGCGTCGGGCCACGGTTGGGATGAACAACCGGGCGGGGTGTATCCACACTATACACACGATCGCTGGTAGGAAGGTGATCACCTCGTGCACCGATATGGAGTCGTCTGTTGTCAGCCTCACCCGTTCCTGGACCACCGCACGAGCGCCTCATCGTCTACATCGACGGCTTCAACTTCTATCACGGCATGCACGACAAGTTCGGACGCTCGACGCTCTGGATCGACTTCGTCGCACTCGCGCAGAGCCTGCGCCCACGCAGCCACATCGTCGCGGTGAAGTACTTCACCGCACCTGTGCTGGGCGATGCGGGCGCGGCCAGTCGTCAGGCCTACCATCAGGCAGCCGTCGCTGCGCGTCACACCAACGTCTTCAGCGTCACGCAGGGCCGATATCAAGCGAAGACCGTGACGTGCTTCAACTGTCGCGCAACGCGTACGGTGCACGAGGAGAAGGAGACCGACGTCAACATCGCCGTTGCTCTTGTGGGCGACGCCGCTGCGAACGCGATGGACTCGGCACTGATCATCAGCGCCGACAGCGATCTTGCGCCCGCGGTCAGGGCGGCCAAACAATTCCGCCCGCACATGTTCATCGGCGCCGCCTTCCCACCCAAGCGGTTCTCGAGCGAACTCAAGCAGCTGATGCCCGCGTCGTCGCAGATCGGTCGCGACAAGATCCGCCAGGCTCTTCTGCCCGAGAGCTTCACCGTCGGCGCGACCACGTACACACGACCTCCGAAGTGGCGATGATGCGAACGAGGTAGCCCCCCGTCACCTGCGGCGTGGGTCCGCGTTCGGTCGCTTCATCGGAGTGATGTTGCGGCTCGGGTCGTCGCCACGCAGCAACTGGTTCTCGACGTGCAGCTCGGCGACGGCGGTTGCGGCGATCGTCAGCTGTGCTTCGAGGCTGCTCACTCGCTCGCGGAGCTGTTTGATCTGGGCTGCACGATCGGCCAGCGAGCTTCGCAACGACTCGATCTCACGATCTCGCGGCTGGGACCCGTCGACGCGACGTGCCCACTCATCCATGACCGCAGTCGCACGGTTCATGGTGGCGCGGCTGACGCCAGCTTCGCGATAGAGGTTCTCCTTGATGAGGCGTCCGTCGGTGCGGATCGCCGCGCCGGTGAGCAGGCGCTCCATCGCGTCGCGCAGTCGGCGTTCGGTCGCGGCAGAGATCTCAGGCATCCGTGAACTTCCTCGTGATACGGCGAACGTCTTCAAGTTCTGTCTCGAGTTGTTCGCGATTGTGTGGTGCCATCTTTCGGTCGCGCAGCTTCGCGACGAGGTCGCGTTCCTCCGCGATCCAGATCGGCGCGTGCTCCTCGGTGACGACGGAATTGCCGCAGGCGGTGGGTTGGCAGCGATTAGGCATGACGCCTCCTGCGGCCGCTTCGGCGGGCAGCCCCTTCAAGCACGCCGCCTGCTCAGGGATGCCGAGGCAGTGGTTGACGGTTCCCCATCGGAGCGTGCTGAAGCGATCGCGCAGGAGCGCGCGCAGTGTGCGCTCGTCGCCGACCTTGACCTCGTTGCTTGCGACGGCCACGACCTTCTCGAGCCCGTCTCGGAAGCGCTGTGCGCCTGCGCCTGCGAGCCTCATCTCGTGGTCTTGGTGAGAAGACCAGGCGCCGACCAACCGTGACGCGACAGCTTCCTGAAGCTCATGCTCGAACTCCGCGGCCCACTCCGGCGTCTCGCTCGCGTACCCGGAGGTCGTGCCGTTCGCGACGGCGCGTCGCGCTGCGTGCTTGAGCTGGATGCCGAGGGCGATCTCGCCGTCTGGCTGTTGCGCGGTGATCACGGCCATCGTCCGCCGGAACATGTGCGGTGCAAGCTGGAACGCGGGGATCGGTTCGAGACCGGCATCCGCGGATTGACCATTGAGTTGAGAGATGAACTGCTTCAGCTCGCTGTGACGATCGAACCGACCTGCTCCGTCGTGCGCTCGATGTTCACGTCGAACAGAGCTGAAGACGTCGTCGCCGAGAGCAAGTCGTTCCGCGACGGCGATTGCTTGCGCAACGGGTTCGATGATCCACCAGTTGCGTCGCTGGGTCCCACGCCGACCCTTCCGGAGCTGGGAGGTGACGGCGGGCGCCCCGTACGAAGTGGTGAGCGCTCCCTTCTTGATGCTCAGCAGTTCCGAGTCGCGCATCATCGTGAGAGCCGCGCAGAAGACGTAGCACGCGTTGCGGAGGAGCTTCAGTTGGACTCGGATCGTCGCCGGGTCGAATCCGTCGATCCACGGACCGACGGATCCATCGGCGCGTTCGATCGCCGTCGCTTGCGTGGCGAGCCCACCGCGCGCGGTCGCGAGCGTGCCGGAGCCGATCGCGTCGACGATGTCCTGACGTCGGCGGAGGACGTCAGGACGGTCCAACTCGGAGAACATCTGCTTGCTGTGCCCATCGGAGACGAGCAAGGAAAGAAGTGTCCAGTGGATCTCGCCCTCGCGGAATCTGCCGTACGTCATCCGATGCAGGGGCACCCGATTTCCGGGCGTTACGATCCATCGCGCGAGCGTGTCCTCGGGGTGTCGTACCTTCACGCGCTCGGCTTTGGGGCGGTCGAGCGCCGACCATTCCGCGGCGGCCGCAAAGATGTCGTGCGAGAACACGTTGATGTACTGC
>NZ_JASBSF010000002.1 GCF_030149085.1 Microbacterium sp.
CCCCGTCAAGGCAATCGCCCACGAGATCGCGGCCAGCGGCATCCCCGCCTCCGTGTCCCTGTCAGCGGGTTCATTCGTCTGCAACGACGTCTTCTTCACGCTCGCACACCTGAGCGCGACCACACCGGGGCTGCGAGCCGGCTTCATCCACGTGCCGTGGGATGCCGAGAGCGCACCAGCGGGCGCGCCCTCGCTTCCCCAGGCCGACATCACGCGCGCGATCGAGATCGCCGTGAGGACGACACTCACGCACACCAGCGATCTCGACATCCCGGGCGGCCACCTGGCCTGACCCGCGCACGTCGAACTTGACAAGTCCTGCTCGAGTCACCTGCAATATATTGCATGCCGGTCCCCTCGACAGCGGGCACCCACCGCCCCCTCCTGCGTGACGAGGTACAGGCACGGCTGCGCGCGGCCATCGTGGACGGCACCCTCGCGCCGGGCGAACAGGTCCGCGACGGCGATATCGCTCACTGGCTGGGGGTCAGCCGCACCCCCGTGCGCGAAGCGCTGCTCGAACTGGCCAACGCCGGATTGGTGCACACGACCCCGGGGCGAGCGACGATCATCTCGCCGATCGAGCCGCGAGCGATTCGCGACGCCCGCGACGTTGTAGCAGCCATGCACCGATTGGCCGCTCTGGGCGCGGTACCTCGCCTGGACCGGGAAGCGATTGAACGGATGCGAGCGGCCAACCGCCTGTTCAGAGCCGCGGTCGGCCGGGGGGACATCGACGGCGCAATCGCAGCGGATGAGCTGTTTCACGGCGTCCTCGTCGAGGTAGCCGACAGCGACGCGGTGCGAACAGTCCTGCGCCTCTACGAACCGGTCCTGCTCCGTGCCGAGCGGGCACAGTTCTCGTCGGAGCGCGCCGAGCTCTCGACGCTGCGACACGAGCAGCTCATCGCACGATGTGCGCGCGGCGATGCTGCCGGAGCCGCCGAGATCGCCGAATCGATCTGGACCCATCTCGTCACCGAGTCCGACTCCACTGCCCCACCCCGCACACCCCCGCCACCGCAGAAAACGAGACAGCCCCCGCATGAAGCTTCATGAGTTCCCCCGCCACCCGCTCACTTTCGGGCCGAGCCCGGTCCACCACCTCGCACGCCTGAGCGGGCACCTGGGCGGCGCACAGATCTGGGCGAAGCGCGAAGATGTCTCGAGCGGTCTTGCGTACGGCGGCAACAAGGTCCGAAAGCTCGAGTACATCGTCCCGGACGTCCTCGCATCTGGAGCAGACACCCTCGTATCCATCGGCGGCTACCAGTCCAACCACACGCGACAGGTCGCCGCCGTTGCTGCCCATCTCGGGCTGAAGGCCCGGCTCGTGCAAGAGAAGTGGGTGCCGTGGGAGGACCCGACCAACGATAAGGTCGGCAACATCCTGCTCTCCCGCATGATGGGAGCAGACTCCCGCCTCGACGACGCGGGGTTCGACATCGGTATCCGCGACTCGTGGAAGAGCGCGCTACAGGAAGTCGAGGACGCCGGAGGCGTTCCGTATCCGATTCCCGCGGGAGCCTCGGAGCACCCCCTGGGGGGCCTCGGGTTCGCCAACTGGGCTTTCGAGGTCGCTGAGCAGGAGAAGCATCTCGGAGTCTTCTTCGACACGATCATCGTGTGCACCGTGACCGGGTCGACCCACGCCGGCATGATCGCTGGCTTCGCGGCGCTCGAGGAGCTGACCGGAGTGAGCCGCCGGGTCATCGGGATCGACGCGTCAGCGACGCTCGAGAAGACGCGCGACCAGGTAGCCCGCATCGCGCGCAACACCGCGAGCCTCATCGAACTGGGTCGCGACCTCCGAGACGACGAGATCCAAGTGCTCGAAGGATGGGCTGGCGATCTGTACGGCATCCCGGTCGAATCGACGATGGCGGCCATGGCGCTCGGCGCCCAGCTCGAGGCCATGATCACCGACCCCGTCTACGAAGGAAAGTCGCTGGCGGGGCTCATCGACCTGGTACGCAGCCGCGACATTCCACAAGACTCGACTGTGCTGTACGCCCATCTCGGCGGGCAGCCCGCCATCAACGCCTACTGGCGCCTATGGGACTGAGCTGCCCGAGCGCAAGGGGATAGCGTCGTGCAGACACCTGTGGCAGGTTAGGCAGACGACCAGGCCACACCCGCCGACATCCGGAACCACGGGAGGAACAGATGACCGCCGCGGAACCGACGACCAATACCGTTTCCATCCCGATCCTGACGCAGGAGCCGTTCCCCGATACTCCCGGAAGCGCGGAGCCCGAATGGTTCAAGACGGCCGTCTTCTACGAGGTCCTGGTTCGATCTTTCAAGGACAGTGACGGCGACGGAACCGGAGACTTTCGGGGCCTCATCGACAAGCTCGACTACCTGGAGTGGCTCGGCGTCGACTGCTTGTGGCTCCCTCCGTTCTTCCCTTCACCCCTGCGTGACGGGGGCTACGACGTCGCCGACTACACCGGCATCCAGCCGGGCCTGGGAACCACCGAAGACTTCCAGGCGTTTCTCGACGCCGCGCACGCGCGGGGCATGAAGGTCATCATCGACTTCGTCATGAACCACACGAGTGATGAGCATCCGTGGTTCCAGGAGAGTCGCCGCGACCCGGACGGACCCTACGGCGACTTCTACGTGTGGAGCGACACCGACGAGCTCTACGAGGATGCCCGCATCATCTTCGTCGACACCGAGCCCAGCAACTGGACCTGGGATCCGGTGCGGCAGCAGTACTTCTGGCATCGCTTCTTCTCGCACCAGCCCGATCTGAACTTCGACAACCCGCGGGTCCACGACGCGGTCCTGGATGCGATGCGGTTCTGGCTCGACATGGGGCTCGATGGGTTCCGTTTGGATGCCGTCCCGTACCTCTACGAGCGCCCTGGCACCAACGGCGAGAACCTCCCCGAGACGCACGAGTTCCTGAAGAAGGTGCGCCGCATCGTCGACCGCGAGTATCCGGGACGCGTGCTCCTGGCAGAAGCGAACCAGTGGCCTGCGGATGTCGTCGACTACTTCGGAGATCCGGATGTCGGCGGCGACGAGTGCCACATGTGCTTTCATTTCCCGGTCATGCCGCGCATCTTCATGGCAGTGCGTCGCGAGTCCCGCTACCCCATCAGTGACATCCTCGCCGAGACTCCTCCGATCCCAGCCGGATGTCAGTGGGGCATCTTCCTGCGCAACCACGACGAGCTGACCCTCGAGATGGTCACCGACGAAGACCGCGACTACATGTGGAATGAGTACGCGCAAGATCCGCGCATGAAGGCGAACATCGGCATCCGTCGTCGCCTGGCGCCTCTGCTGGACAACGACATCGATCGCATCGAGCTGTTCACGGCGCTGCTTCTCTCCCTGCCCGGCGCACCGGTGCTGTATTACGGCGACGAGATCGGGATGGGCGACAACATCTGGCTCGGCGACCGCGACGGCGTGCGCACACCCATGCAGTGGACCTCGGACCGCAACGCCGGGTTCTCCACGGCCAACCCGGGCAAGCTCGCGCTGCCGATCGTGCAGGACCCGGTGCACGGATACCTCGCGGTGAACGTGGAAGCGCAGCAGGAGAATCGATCGTCACTGCTGCAGTGGACCCGGCAGATGATCCAGGCCCGCAAGCGCCACCCCGCGTTCGGACTCGGCAGCTTCAACGACCTCGGCGGGTCGAACCCCTCTGTGCTGTCCTACACCCGGGAGCACACCAACGACGACGGCACCGTGGATGTCATCATCTGCGTCAACAATCTGTCGCAGTTCCCGCAGCCGGTCGAACTCGACCTCCGTCGCTTCGAAGGCCTCGTGCCGGTCGAGCTCGTCGGCGGCGTTCCGTTCCCCCGGATCGGTGAGCTGCCCTACCTGCTTACCCTCGGCGGTCACGGGTTCTTCTGGTTCCAGCTGCACGCACCGGCCGACGATGCCGAGGAGGTGGGGCTGCTGTGACCGCTC
This sequence comes from Microbacterium sp., assembly GCF_030149085.1. GTDB lineage: Bacteria > Actinomycetota > Actinomycetes > Actinomycetales > Microbacteriaceae > Microbacterium. The sequence goes on from NZ_JASBSF010000002.1 coordinate 3,940, forward strand.
CCGACGCCGCTCTCCTGGAGAGCTATCTGGTACGGACCCGCTGGTTCGGGGGCAAGGGGCGCCCGTTCGAGGTCAACGATGTGCGCACGATCGCCGAGGTTCCCGCCCAGCATGGCAGACCGTCCCTCACCGTCTACCTCATCACAGTCACCTACGGCGACGAGGATGCCGGCAGTGAGCTGTATCAGGTGCCCCTCAGCGGGTACCCCGATATCGAGGAGCGGATCAGCCACGCCTATGTCGGCGCGATCGAGGCCGACGGCGACCCCGTGCACCTCTACGACGCCATCCACGACCGCGAGGCGATGCGCATCTGGTTGGACGGCTTCATCTCCGCAGAATCGGCGGGAACCGCTCAGATCGACCGGCTCCGCTTCCACCGGATGCCCGGCGGCGACCCTCTCGATGACACGCTTGTGTCCTCTCCGATGACCGGTGAGCAGTCGAACTCATCGGCGCGGTTCGATGACACCGCAATCATGAAGCTTTTCCGCAAGGTGAGCCCCGGCATCAATCCCGACATCGAAATCCACGAGGAACTCACCCGCGGCGGTTCCGAGTACATCGCGCAGCTGTACGGCTGGGTGGAGATCGAGGTCGACGGGCAGTTACTGCAGACGGCGATGCTGCAGGAGTTCCTGGCCACAGCGACCGACGGATTCGAACTGGCCATCGCGAGTGTTCGAACGCTGCTCGCCGATCCGGAGCAGCGCGTGGAGGACTCTGGCGGTGACTTTGCCGGCGAGGCCGCGCGTCTGGGCGAAGCCCTCGCGCAGGTTCACGCCCTGATGCGGGATCGCTTTCCCGCCGGGATGCGCGGTGGCGACACTGCCGCCGACCTCGCCCGAGCGATGCGCGGGCGACTCGACGAAGCTCGCAGGTCGGTTCCCGGGCTCGAGGCTCACGTCCCGCAACTGCATCGCCTCTACGACGCGGTCGCGGCGCTCGACGGTCTCGAGGTCCAGCGTGTGCACGGCGATCTTCATCTCGGTCAGACGCTGCGCACCTCGCACGGGTGGCGCATCGTTGATTTCGAGGGCGAACCGGGCAGGCCCTTTGCCCTACGCTCTCTTCCGGACTCGCCCTGGCGGGATGTTGCCGGAATGCTCCGCTCGTTCGACTACGCGGCCGCCATGATCGAGATGTCCTGGGCGACGGATGCCGACACCGACGACGGACAGGCCCTGCGGGCAGAGCGCGCACGAGAGTGGTCGGCCCGAGCTCGCGAACACTTCGTCGCGGCATACGTCGCTGCTGCGGCATCCGATGATGTTCCGGTCGACGACGCGGGCGCCGAGCTCACCGGCGCTCACGGCGTGCTGCTTGACGCCTATGTCGCCGACAAAGCGGTCTACGAAGTCATGTACGAGATCCGCAACCGGCCCACCTGGGTCTCGATCCCGCTTGAGGCACTGGAACGGGTCGCGGGTTCGTAGCGCGTGGACTAGCTCGTAACGACCTGCGCAGTGCCGAGCGGCGCGTCCGGCCCCATCTCGTCGGCGAGCCGGTTGGCTTCCTCGATGAGGGTGGCAACGATCTCTGATTCCGGCACGGTCTTGATGACCTCACCCTTGACGAAGATCTGACCCTTGCCGTTACCCGAGGCAACGCCGAGGTCGGCGTCCCGGGCCTCGCCGGGCCCGTTCACGACACAGCCCATGACCGCGACGCGCAGCGGCACCGTCATGTCTTTGAGTCCCTCGGTGACGTTGTCTGCGAGGGAGTACACGTCGACCTGCGCGCGCCCGCACGACGGGCACGACACGATCTCGAGCTTTCGCTCACGCAGGTTCAGCGACTGCAGGATCTGGTGCCCGACCTTCACCTCTTCGGCGGGCGGAGCGGACAGCGAGACGCGGATGGTGTCGCCGATCCCCTCGCCGAGGAGGATGCCGAAGGCTGTGGCCGACTTGATCGTGCCCTGGAAGGCGGGTCCCGCCTCGGTAACACCGAGGTGGAGCGGCCAGTCACCGCGCTCGGCCAGCAGCCGGTAAGCCTTCACCATCACGACGGGGTCGTTGTGCTTGACCGAGATCTTGAAGTCGTGGAAGTCGTGTTCCTCGAACAGCGAAGCCTCCCAGACAGCGCTCTCCATGAGCGCCTCGGGGGTCGCCTTGCCGTACTTCTCGAGCAGGCGCCGGTCCAGAGAACCCGCGTTGACGCCGATCCGCAGCGACACCCCAGCCGCCTGCGCAGCCTTCGCGATCGCTCCGACCTGGTCGTCGAACTTTCGGATGTTGCCGGGATTCACGCGAACCGCCGCGCAACCGGCGTCGATCGCCTGAAAGACGTACTTGGGCTGGAAATGGATGTCTGCGATCACCGGGATCTGACTCTTGGCCGCGATGATGTGCAGCATGTCGGCGTCATCCTGGGACGGCACTGCCACCCGCACGATCTCACACCCGGATGCCGTGAGTTCGGCGATCTGCTGCAGAGTCGCGTTGATGTTGGTCGTCGGCGTCGTCGTCATCGATTGGACACTGACGGGGGCATCTCCGCCCACCAGAACCTTGCCCACCTTGATCTGACGGCTCTTGCGGCGCGGAGCGAGGGTTTCGGGGACCTTCGGCATTCCGATGTTCACAGCTGGCACGGGACCAGCCTACGCATTCTGGCTGGGTGGCAGGCCGACCTCGCCCTGGTAGGTCGGCGTTACTGCAGTCGACGCATCTCGTCTTGAATCTTGCTCTCGGTGAGGGCACCACGCGAGGGCCCGTAGGCGCGGATACCAGCAAAGGCCACACCGATGGCGATGCCGGCGATGGGCCATACGGGCCAGAAGCCACCCATTCCGGTGAGCGCCCAGATCAGCACGAAGAACGCAGAGAGCACAACCCAGGTGGCCAGGCTGTACCAGAAACCTTGCTTAGCACGCAGGCTCGCGACAGCGCGCTGGCGCAGGTCGTCAGAGCGGGTGGGATCTTGAGAGTCCGTCATGCCCAGAATCTAGTGCCCGCGACATCACCGCACTAGAGCGCGCGGCTGTCTTTGGCGCCATTGTGGTAGTTTCGGCGCATGTTCGCGAGCACCGCATGGTGGCCCACCGTCTGAGGCGGTGTGCTCGTTGATCCTGAGACCGCCCCCGGGGCGGTCTTCTTTGTGAGGGTGGCCGCCCCACGACGAAAGACCGATCCATGACCGGGACTCCCCTTCCCCCGCTTGCCGGGCTCGCCACCAGCGACCTGCCGTTCGCCATCCTCGCCCGCGACGCCGTCACCGTCGAAGTGCTCACCGGCGACGTCGTCGATGTCGAGATGTTGCGCGACATCCCCCTGCTGGCAACCGATGGGACGCCCCGCGAGGTTCTCGCACTCGTGCCGTTCCGACAGGTCCGCGAACGCGGGTTCGCCTGCCACGATGACGATGCCCCGCTGCGGTGTCTGGTGATCACCGAGCGTGCCACCTATCCGCGCGATGAGGCGCTGGCCACCCTCCCTCACGACGACATTCCGCTCCGAAACGCCGGGTTCGACATCGACGACGAGGCGTATGCCGATATCGTGCGTCGGGTCATCGCCGATGAGATCGGTCGCGGCGAGGGCGCCAACTTCGTCATCCGTCGCGATTTCACGGCCGATGTCGACGCTGACCCACGGGTCGCGGCACTCGCCTGGTTCCGGGCTCTGCTGGAGCATGAGCGCGGCGCCTATTGGACCTTCGCGGTGGTGACCGACGGCCACGTCGCGGTCGGAGCGAGTCCCGAGGCGCACGTCAGCGCCGAGGCCGGCATCGTCACGATGAATCCGATCTCGGGAACGTTCCGCCATCCCGAGGGAGGGGCGACCGTCGACAACCTCAGCGAATTCTTGCGCTCCACCAAGGAGACCGAAGAGCTGTTCATGGTCGTCGACGAAGAGCTCAAGATGATGAGCGCCGTGTGCACCGACGGTGGGCGCATCACCGGCCCTCACCTGAAAGAGATGTCGCGCCTCACGCACACCGAGTACATGCTGCGCGGGTCGAGCAGGCTGGACCCGCGCGACATCCTGCGCGAGACGATGTTCGCACCGACGGTCACCGGCTCCCCCATGCAGAACGCGTGCACCGTCATCACCCGGCATGAGACGACTCCGCGGGGCTACTACTCCGGAGTCGCCGCGCTGTTCACGCCGCGCACGGATGCCACCTCCGGTCAGGGAGCCGATGTCGTCACCCACGACCTCGACGCCCCGATCCTCATCCGCACTGCGTACATCGAAGACGGCCGCCTGCGAGTGCCCGTCGGCGCCACGCTCGTGCGTCACTCGGACCCGTACGGCGAGGTCAGCGAGACGCACGGCAAGGCAGCCGGTGTGCTGGGCGCGATCGGAGCGATCCCGCGCGAAGCCCAGCCCGCTGTCGTGACTCTCGACGAGGATGCCCCCACTGCTGAACCCAGGCGGCTGGCCGATAATCCGACGATCGCCGCGCTCCTGGAATCCCGGAATTCGAGGCTCGCGCCGTTCTGGCTGAACCCTCAGGAGCCGGTGGGCTCGGGGCCGTTTGCGGGGCGCCGGGCGCTTGTCGTCGATGCCGAAGACCGCTTCACGACGATGCTCGCGCACCAGCTCAGCCACCTCGGACTGGGCGTCGCGATCGTCCCCTGGGATGCCGTGACCGATGACGCGGTTGACGCTGCGGAGCTGCTCGTCTCGGGCCCGGGTCCCGGTGATCCGCTGGATCCCTCGTCGCCACGGATGGCGCGGCTGCGCGAGATCATCGCGCGACGCCGCGCGGCATCCGCACCGCTGCTCGCGGTGTGCCTGAGCCATCAGATCCTTGCGAGCGAACTCGGCATCGAACTCGCTCCGCTGGCGCAGCCCCACCAGGGCCTGCAGCTGACCGTCGATGTCTTTGGCCAGCCCGCCTCGATCGGTTTCTACAACACGTTCACGGCGCGCTGCGCTCCAGCGACCACGATTGCCGGTGTGGAGATCGCAGCGGACCCCGCGACAGGCGACGTCTATGCCCTGCGCGGCACGGGGTTCGCTTCGGTGCAGGGACACCTGGAGTCGATTCTCTCGCGCGACGGCATGTCGACGCTGCACCAGCTGATCGGATGGGCACTCGACCCTCAGTGATGTCCGCGGCAAGATTGCGGCGGGACCACCTCAGCCGAAGAGCGAGATGGGGTTCACGAGGTCAGCGATGATCAGGATGCCGCCCATCACGATCAGGGCTATCACCACGACGAAGGTGAGAGGCACGAGTTTGGTCGCGTCAATCGGAGCGGGTTCGGCGCGACCGCGAATGCGTGCCCACCAGCTGCGGATGCCGCCCCACAGCGCGACGGCGATGTGACCCCCATCCAGCGGGAGTAGCGGGATGAGGTTGAACACGAACAGCGCGATGTTCAGTGACGCCAAGAGCGAGAGGATGACCGCGACGCGATTGACGACCGGGGCATCGGTTGCTGCCACTTCACCCGCGATCGCGCCGGCACCGACGATACTGAGCGGCCCATTCGGATCGCGCTCGGCGCCGGTCACCAGGGACGCTGCCGTTTCGTAGACCTTCACGGGAAGCTGCACGATAATTCCGGCGACTGCGCCGACGTTGTCGACTGCGGCGATGGGGCCCGACCAGATCGGCTGACGCACGTAATCGACAGTCCCCGTGACGCCGATCACGCCGACCTGGGTGTCAACGGTCTGACCATCCTCATCAACGACCTCGCGCGTCACGGCGGCAGGTGTCACCGACAGCGAGAGGGTCTGACCGCCGCGATCGACCACGATCGGTACGCTCTCACCCGGAGCGGCCTGGATGAGGGCGGCTGCCGCGGCAAAATCCGAGACCTCTTGACCGTCGACCGACACGATGACATCGGCGGGTTGGATGCCTGCTGCCGCCGCAGGTGAGGGCGGATTGCCGGCCTGGCACTCTTGGCCAGCCTCGGCGGGAACACACGTGCTCACCGTTGCGACGGTGTTCGTCACCGTCTGCACACCGATGCCACTGAGCACGATGGTCATGAGGAAGATCGCGAACACGAGATTCATGAGCGGCCCGCCGAGCATGATGATGACGCGCTTGTACACCGGCAGTCGATAGAAGACGCGGTCATCGTCTGCGCCATCGAGCGTCTCGTCGTTCGCGGCGCGGGCATCCTGCACCATCGTCGCGAAGAAGCCGCCGCCGGCACGACCCGAAACTGCCCCGCCTTCGGCTGCCGCGGCACGGGCTGCCGGCGAAGGCGGGTACATTCCGGCCATCGAGATGTAACCGCCGAGCGGAATCGCCTTCACGCCGTACTCGGTCTCGCCTCGGCGACGGGACCACAGCGTGGGTCCGAAACCGACCATGTACTGACCGACCCGCACCCCGAATCGCTTCGCAGGAACGAGGTGGCCGATCTCGTGCAGCGCAATCGAGATCGCCAGGCCCACCACGAGCACGACGACACCGACGATGAAGGCGACCACATCCACGCCGCCACGCTATCGGCTCTGCCTTTGAGTCAGCCCAGTGCGCGGGTGAGAAGATGGAGGCGCCATGACGACAGATCCCGCGAACCTGCCGCCCGTGCTCCGGCCGCAGAACCCCCCCGTGCACCGCCTCGCGGACCTCGCGGCACACCTCGGAGCCTCGATCGAGCGACGCGGAGGAGACGGCGGAGTTCAGGATGCGGCGGCCGACGCCTCGGCATCCGTCACCGGTCTTACCCTCGCGACCGCCGACCTCCGCCCCGGCGACCTCTTCGTCGCCGTCCAAGGCGGGACGCGCCACGGCGCGGAGTTCGCTGGCGACGCCGCGGCGCGAGGAGCCGTCGCTGTCGTCACGGATGCCGCCGGTCGCGAACGCGCCCTGGGAAGCGGTCTGCCGACGATTGTCGTGCCCGACCCGCGCGGGATCCTCGGAGTCCTGTCGGCCTGGGTCTATGCGACCGGGGCTGGCGACGCACTTCCGATCCTGTTCGGCACGACCGGCACGAATGGCAAGACGAGCGTGTCGCATCTGCTGGAAGGCATCCTCACCCAGCTCGGCGTCACCTCGGGGCTCTCATCGACAGCCGAGCGCCACATCGCCGGCGATGTCATCGTCTCCCGCCTCACGACTCCTGAGGCCTACGAGATGCATGCCCTCCTCGCCCTCATGCGCGAACGCGGCGTCGAGGCCGTCGCCATCGAAGTCAGTGCTCAGGCCCTCAGCCGGCAGCGGGTCGACGGCATCGTGTTCGACGTGGCCGGGTTCACCAACCTCTCGCATGACCACCTCGACGACTATGCCGACATGGCTGAGTACTTCCAGGCGAAGGTTCCGCTGTTTCGCCCCGACCGCTCGCGCCGCGCCGTGATCTGCCTGGACTCCGCGTTCGGTGCGGACGTCGTCGCGGCCTGCGAGGTACCGTACGTCACGATCGTCACCCCGGCGATCGCCGCCGATCCGGATGCCGCGACAGCCGCCGACTGGACGGTCGAGATCCTCGACGAGCTGCCCGACGGCACCCGATTCCGCCTCTCGGGGCCCGAGGGTCGTTCGCTCTCGACCACGGTCCCGGTGATCGGCCGCCACATGGCAGCCAACGCAGCCCAGGCGATCGTCATGATCTTGGAGGCAGGTTACGACTGGGCCCGCATAACCCAGACCCTCGACGACGGGGTCATCCGCGCCCACCTCCCCGGGCGAACTGAGCTCGTGTCGGGGCCGTCGGGGCCCGCCATCTACGTCGATTTCGGCCACTCTCCCGACGCCTTCGAGAAGACCCTCGCTGCCGTCCGCCGCGTCACGCCGGGGCGGGTCCTCATGCTCTTCGGCGCCGACGGCGATCGCGACAAGAGCAAACGCCACGACATGGGCCGCACCGCGGTCGAGGGCAGCGACATCCTGGTCATCACGGACCACCACCCGCGGTTCGAGGACCCCGATTCGATTCGGGCGACCCTGCTGGAGGGGGCTCGGAACGCGCGACCGGATGCCGAGATCTATGAATACTCGCCCCCCGAGCGAGCGATCGTCGAGGCCGTGGCACTGGTCGGCGACGGCGACGCGATCCTGTGGGCAGGACCCGGCCACCAGGACTACCGCGACATCCGCGGCGTGCGAACCCCCTATTCTGCCCGGGAGCTGTCACGTCGGGCTCTGCGGGACGCCGGTTGGCCGGTTCCCGAGCCGCGCTGGCCTGTCCCCTACCCCGACTGACCACAGCGTCGCCCGACTCGAAAGGACCTTCCCGTGGGTTTCTTTGCCTTCGCCATTCTCGGCATCCTGACGGGCATCATCGCCCGCATCATCCTTCCCGGTAAGCAGGTCGGCGGCTGGTTCGTTGCCATCCTGCTGGGCCTGCTCGGCGCCATGGTCGGCGGGTGGATCGCGGGGCTGTTCGGGCTGGACGTGTACACGACGTTCTGGAACTTTTCGGGCTGGGTCTTCGCCCTGATCGGCTCGATCGTGGTGCTGCTGCTGTTCGGGCTGATCTTCGGTCGAAAGCGCAGCTGACCCCTTGTGGTCCGACCACAAACATCCGTGTGGTCAGACCACATGGATGTAGCGATTCGTGCATCTTTCGGACGTGTCTGCGACACAGGTCTAGCGTCGGTGTCAGAAGCACTCCCGCGGCGGCGTAACCCGTCGCCGAGACGAGTGACCGACACTTCGACACCCACGAAGGAGATGCGTCACCATGAGCACCGTCACCCCCATCCCCGTCGACCAGGCAGACGCGATCCCCGCAGCCTGGGACGGATTCGTCGCCGGCCCCTGGCAAGACGCCATTGACGTCCGCGACTTCATTCAGCGCAACTACACGCCCTA
>NZ_JASBSF010000021.1 GCF_030149085.1 Microbacterium sp.
GCTCATCCCTGACCGAAATTCTTTCCAGCTGCTGAAGATGCCTTCGCAGCTCGTATCCGGTATTAGACGCCGTTTCCAGCGCTTATCCCAGAGTCAGGGGCAGATTGCTCACGTGTTACTCACCCGTTCGCCACTGATCCACAGAGCAAGCTCTGCTTCACCGTTCGACTTGCATGTGTTAAGCACGCCGCCAGCGTTCATCCTGAGCCAGGATCAAACTCTCCGTGAAAGAAATTTGCTGCGATCAGCCGGAAATTGACTGAAGCAGCGAGTTTGATCTGACCAAAGGGATGTCATTGCTGACTATCCGTTGCCGGCACCGAAGTGCCGGACTTTGATCCAAAGGAATCTCATTCAGCCGAAGCTGAATCGAGGTTTTTTGGCATTTGACAAGTGCACGCTGTTGAGTTCTCAAGGATCGGATGCTCCTGCTTTCGGTCTCTCGACCTCCCCGCAGGGCAACTTCTCTATCTTATCCGTTTCTCCGTGGCTGTCAAATCGGCGTCCGGCGAGTCTCAGACTCGCTCGAGCGGTCGACAAGACCACCGCGAAGAGCGGATCCCCCATCGTAGACCCGGAGGTCTGCGACTCACAAGGAGTCTTGATGTTGGGGGGTGGTTCACTGCTTGAGGAGGGGAGGCTCTCAGCCTCACCGCGCTCCTTTGGGGCGAACAAGTAAGACATTACGCGGATGTGAACAACGTGACAAATCCTGGCCGCATCCCGGGCGTGTCGCGCCGCATCACGCGGATTTACGCGGGTCGATGAAGACGCCGGCCAGCGTCTTCTTTCCGCGGCGCAGCACCGACACTCCCCCGGGCAGCCCGCCCGTGACCAGGGCACCGTCGTCGTCGACACGGTTGCCGTCGAGCGACACTCCGCCCTGCGCGACAGCACGGCGAGCCTCGGAGAGGCTGGTGACAAGTCCAGTTGCGACGAGCGCCTCGACGACGGTCATCTCCACCGTCCCCTGCACGTGCGGTAACTCCTCCAGCGCGGTGCGAAGGACCTCGGCATCCAGGGATGTGAGATCACCCTGCCCGAACAAGGCCTCGGAGGCGGCGATCACTCCCGCCGTCGCCTCTGCGCCATGCACGGTCGTCGTCACCTCGAGAGCGAGCCGCCGCTGCGCTGCCCGGCGGTAGGGCTCCACCGCAACGAGTCGCTCGTACTCCTCGATCTCTTCGCGGGTGAGGAACGTGAAGATCTTCATCCGCGTGATGACGTCGGCGTCGTCCGTGTTGAGCCAGAACTGGTACATCCGGTACGGAGAGCACATCGCGGCATCCAGCCAGATCGCATTGCCCTCGCTCTTGCCGAACTTCGTGCCGTCGCTGTTGGTGATCAGCGGCGTCCCGATCGCGTGAACTCCCACATGCTCGACATGGTGGACGAGATCCACACCGCTGGTGAGGTTGCCCCACTGGTCGCTGCCGCCGGTCTGCAGCACGCACCCATAGGTGCGGTAGAGCTCCAGGAAGTCCATTCCCTGCAGGATCTGGTAGCTGAACTCTGTGTAGCTGATTCCTGCCTCGGAGTTCAGTCGGGCACTGACGGCATCCTTCTTCAGCATCGTGCCGACCCGGTAGTGCTTGCCGATCTCCCGCAGGAAGTCGATTGCCGACAGCGGCGCGGTCCAGTCGAGGTTGTTGACGATGCGGGCAGCGTTCTCGCCCTCGAAACTGAGGAACTTCTCGACCTGCGCGCGCAGCCGCGTCACCCACTCCTGCACGGTCTCCGGCGTGTTCAACGTGCGCTCGGCAGTCGGTCGCGGATCGCCGATAAGCCCCGTCGACCCGCCGACAAGTCCCAGGGGGCGATGGCCGGCAAGCTGCAGACGGCGCAGCAACAGCAGCTGCACGAGGTTTCCCAGGTGCAGGCTCGGTGCGGTCGGGTCGAACCCGCAGTAGTACGTGATCGGCTCGCCCCCCAGCAGCTCGCGCAAGGCCTCCTGATCGGTGGATACATGCACCAGACCGCGCCAGACGATCTCGTCCCACACCGATTCGAACGAAGGATCATTCACCGGCTCCAACGCGCGGACGGGGGAATCGGTCGTCAGTTCTGCCACGATTCTCAGGCTAGCAGCGCGCCCACTGCTGACCGGGGAGTCAGATCGAGCTCCCCCACCAGACGAGGAAAGCCACCGCGAGGGCGGTCGTCCAGCTCACGAGGCTCCCGATGAGGAAGTACTCGGCGCGGATGCCGCCCTCTCCGTCCCGAGAGATCTCAGGAAAGCGGACGATCCCCTTCGCTGCGAGCACCGCGGCCAGGAGCGTGAACGCGCCCGTGAGAGTGAGTGCGAAGACGAGCACACGCTCGATCGGACCGATGAGTCGTCCGCCCTTGAGTGTGGACGCACGTTCTTCTACGGGCACGTCACCGTCCCGAAGCGCGATCCGCACGATCACATTGCCCGATTCGAGCAGGAAGACGAGCGCGCCGACGACCAGGACGGCGACGTCCAGGCTCACTGCGCCGAGCGGCGAGCCGGAGGGCCACACCTCACCAAGCGGCCCCTGGTCTTCTCGGACGCCCAGGAGCGCGACGGAGAGGGCAGCGACAGCCACCACGAGGGCGACGGGCCAGAAGCCGGCACGCCCGCCACGTCGATCCGGGGTAGCCAGCGCCCAGACCGCCGCTACGCCGGCGGCAACGAAGCTCCAGACCGCGGCATCCGCGCCCGCCGAGGCGACGAGAAGGGCCACTCCGAGCACCGCCAGAACAACGGCGCGAAACACCCCGATCAGCGAACGCCGCGTGAGGTCGAGGCAGCCGACCGCCAGGAGGACAATGCCTGCGGCGATCATCCGGACGCGCCGTCCAGGATCTGGAATCCCGCAACAAGTCCTGCGGCACCGCCGGTGGCGAGTGCCTGGGAGACCGCCGACTGCGTGATCCCCTCCTGTGCGGCGAGGTCGTGTTGTGTGCGGCCAAGGCAGCGGCCGTAGGCGAGGCGGCGTGTGCGCGGCGACATCGCGCCGACGATCTCATCGCGGACAAGCAGGTATGCGTTGACGGATCGGACGCGCTCGGCCATGGCGGCATCCTCCCCCGGAGCTGCGACAACGCGCGTCCGGGCGCGCGGTACGGCACGATCCTGAAGCCGGTGCACGGCCTCGACCGCGTCCCGGGCTGACCACCAACCGGGACCGTCGGAGATGTGACCGGTTGCAGACGAGACGGCCCCCACGGCGCCGATGCCGATCCCGAAGCGCAGTTCGATCTCTTCGGGAAGCGCGAGCTGAAGCAGCAGCAGCCACGCAAGCGCGTGATCCAACTCCGCGAAGACCGCCTGGAGTTCGTCAGCGAAGGTCGCCGTCAGCGGCACGAGCGCCGTCGGCCGTTCGGCGTGGACGCGCGCAATCGTCGCCTCCAGCTCGCGCTGCGCAGCATCCCGGTCGGCAAGGCGCTGGGATCCGACGATGTCAGCGATCACCGCGA
>NZ_JASBSF010000028.1 GCF_030149085.1 Microbacterium sp.
GTGACCAACGTGCAGATCATCGTCAATCCCTTCCGCCTGAAGCCCCTCGACGAGGTGCTTCCGGCGGCCGCCGCGGCAGAGGTCGCGATCTTCGCGCGGGTGCCGCTGGCATCCGGCCTGCTCTCGGGCAAGTACACGACAGCCACGACGTTCGCGAGTGATGACCATCGCTCGTACAACCGTCACGGCGAGGCGTTCGATCGCGGCGAGACGTTCTCGGGCGTCGACTTCGAGGTCGGGATCGCCGCGGCATCCGAGCTGGCTGCAGCGCTGCCCGACGGCGTCTCGCTGCCGGCCGCGAGCCTGGCCTGGATCGCCGCGCAACCCGGTGTCACCTCCGTGATCCCGGGCGCACGAACTCCCCAGCAGGCCGAGGCGAACGCTGGCGCGGGTGCGCTGCTCGAGCCCGGAGCCTTCGACCTCGACGCCTTCGACGCGGCAGTTCACGCCGTCTATGACCGTCACCTGCGCGAGGCGATCCACCCCCTCTGGTGATCCTGCGCTGCTGTGGGCGTGGTCCGAGGAGGTGACCGGGAAACCCGGGCCCGCCGAGAAGGCCCGCATCGACGAATAGACTTGAGTGTTGTGACCAGCGCTGCACCCCTCCGCACCCTTGAGGTGAGGCATCTTCAGCTGGCGCGAGCCTTCTTCGCCGCGCTGGCAGCGGTCATGATCACGTTCTCGCCCGATCACTCCGCGGCGGTCGGTCTCGCCGTATTCAGCGGCTTCGCGATCGCGACGGGTCTGGTGTGGTTCGCAGCAGTGTGGCTGATCTTCCCGAAGGGCAACCGGTGGGCAGCGGTACTGCTCGGCATCCTCGCCCTCCTCGCGGGAATGGCGACCGGGATGCCGGGGCTTCGCACCGACACCATGTTCTTCGTCGTCGTGATCGCGTGGGCGGTGCTCAGCGGCATCGTCGAGCTGGTCGCGGGAGTCCGAGCCCGACGGATGACGCACCTGCCGCGCTCGCAGAGCCGCGATGCCATCACGATCGGCGCCCTCGGCATCCTGCTCGGTATCGGCCTTCTGGCCGTTCCGGTGCAGTATGCCCTGACCTACACGATCGAAGAGGCGGGACAGACCTTCACGCTGACCGGTATAACGATCGCCGTCGGCATTTTCGGGGGCTACGCGGCGATCGTCGCCGTCTACCTCGGTATCGCCGCGTTCTCGCCGCGCCAGACGGATGCCGAGGCCGCGGCGCCGGTCACCGAAGCGACGGCCGAGAGGAAGCCATGACCGACAAGCCCACGCGCCGGGAGATCATGCGCCCCGTCCAGCTCCTCGGCCTCGCCTTCGTGGCTGCCCTGTTTGCCGGGATCGTGACCCTCGTATCGATGGGGTTCTTCCAGCAGATCCCCGCCGAGGACGTGCAGAACGCCCTGATCGTTGCGCTCATCGTCGCGGGAGTGACCTTTGTGGTCACCCTCGTCGCGCTCGCACTCCTGCTGCTGGCGATCGACCCCGCGCAGGTGACCAAGACCATTGATCGGCCCGTGCTGCTGGACGACGAGCCCGACGGCGACGCCGCGTCGGCGACCACGCCCGAAGACCGCGAGGCCGGCGGCTCGTCAGCACCAACCGCCTAAAGCGCGGCCGAGGCTCCGTCGATCTCGGAGACGAGGTCCGATGCGAGACCCGTGTATGACGCCGGCGTGAGCGCGAGCAGGCGCTCCTTCGCGGCATCGCCGATGTCGAGACCCCGTACGAACTCCGCGAGCTCGGCAGGTCCGACCCGCCGCCCGCGGGTGAGGTCCTTCAGTAGCGCGTAGGGATCGTTGATCTGCGAGCGACCAGCAACGATCTCGGCGCGCACGACAGTCTGGATCGCTTCGGCCAGCACCTCCCAGTTGGCTTCGAGATCTGCGTCCAGGGCGGCTTGCGCGAGCGAGATCTCGGTGAGCCCGCGGGCGAGGTTGTCGAGCGCGAGAAGGGAGTGACCCAGCGCGACCCCGATGTTGCGCTGCGTCGTCGAGTCGGTGAGATCCCGCTGCAGGCGCGAGGTCACGAGTGTCTGCGCAAGGGTGGCCAGCAG
>NZ_JASBSF010000032.1 GCF_030149085.1 Microbacterium sp.
GGCCCGGATCTGACCCGCTTCCATGCTCACGTCGTGGTGACTCGCGTCATCGAGGCCGAGATGGGGGTGCTCAAGGGCATCATTGGTGCTGTGGTGGTGAGCATCGATGGTCGTAAGGCGCTCTACAAAGAGCAGCGGCGCCTGCTCAAGCGCCTGGCCACAGCGCTGTGGGAGAACCCGCACGAGCTGGATCCCGTTTACCGCGAAGACTTCGATCACGCCGTGACCGACCGAGAGCGACGCCGCACGATCGTCGATCAGGTCGCAAGCCTGACCGATCAGCACGCGATCTCGTGGCACGGCAGGCTTGTCGGTGACGTCGATGTCGCCTCCCTCGGGATCTGGGTACCCGGCACGCCGATGCGGGCACGGTAGGGCGCCCGGATGCCAGGACGTATCGCTCAGGCCGACATCGACGAGGTGAAGGCGCGTACGAACATCGCGGATGTGATCGGCGAACGTGTTGCGCTCAAATCCGCCGGTGTTGGTTCGCTGAAGGGACTGTGCCCCTTCCACGACGAGCGCAGTCCGAGCTTCCATGTGCGGCCGCAGGTCGGCTTCTATCACTGCTTCGGGTGTGGCGAGTCGGGCGACGTGTATTCGTTCCTGCGCAAGATGGACCATCTGAGCTTCACCGAGGCCGTCGAACGCTTGGCAGGCCGCATCGGTTACACCCTGCACTTCGAGGAGGGTGGCGCAGCGCCGGAGAACTCGGGCCGCAGCCGCCTCTACGCGGCCAACGCTGCCGCTGCCGAGTACTTCCGCGCCCAACTTCTGACGCCCGAGGCCGAGATCGGACGTCGGTTCCTGGGCGAGCGAGGGTTCGACGCTGCTGCCGCTGCTCACTTCGGCGTGGGCTTCGCGCCCAAGGGCTGGTCGAACCTGTCGGATGCCCTCACTGCGCAGGGGTTCACGCGTGAGGAGCTCTTGGCTGCCGGACTGCTCTCACAAGGTCAGCGCGGTACGTACGACCGTTTTCGTGGCCGACTCATCTGGCCGATCCGTGATGTGACGAGCCAAGTCGTCGGCTTCGGGGCGCGACGGCTGCTCGAAGATGACCAGGGCCCGAAGTACTTGAACACGCCGGAGACGTCGATCTACCGGAAGTCCCAGGTGCTCTACGGACTTGATCTGGCCAAGCGTGACATCTCGCGGGAGCACCGGGTCGTGGTCGTCGAAGGCTACACCGATGTCATGGCGTGCCACCTGGCGGGAATCACAACGGCGATCGCGACCTGTGGCACGGCGTTCGGTAGCGATCACATCACGGTGCTCCGGCGCGTCATGGGCGACGATTCGAGTGGGGGAGAGGTGGTCTTCACCTTCGACCCCGATGCCGCGGGTCAGAAGGCAGCCCTCCGCGCCTTCGCCGACGAGAAACGCTTCTCTGCGCAGACCTATGTCGCTGTGGCCCCGGACGGTTTGGACCCGTGTGATCTACGTCTCGCCCGCGGCGATGATGCCGTGCGCGCCCTCATGACGAACAAGTCACCGATGTTCGAGTTCGTCATCGACCAGCGTCTCGCACAGTACGACCTCGGAACTGTCGAAGGGCGGGCGTCCGCTCTCCGTGCGGCAGCACCGGTGGTGGCCGACATCCGAGACCCATCGTTGCGCCCGGGCTATGTTCGCGTGCTCGCGCGCCGCATCGGACTGGACCTCGACGAGGTGGGTGCTGCCGTTACGCGTGCTTCCCGCTCCCGCGACGCGGGCGGAGGGCCGCAGCGACGCGGGAGCGACGGTGCGACATCCGAGCGCCAGCATCCGGACGATGGGCCCCTCGCCGCGTCCCCGCCTGTGCTGGTCCCCACGATCGCGTCGCTTCCGCGCACGCGTGATGTCGTGATCGAGCGGGATGCGCTCATGGCTGCACTGCAGTTCGGGCACCGTCTCGACGATGCGACCGTCCGGCGCGCCCTGGGAGCCGCGTTCCGGCATCCCGCGCTCGACGCGGTTCGCGTGGCCGTGGTTGAGGCGCCCGACTACACCCGAGCGGGGTGGGCAGTACAGGCCGTAGACACCATCCGCGAGCCCTACCGCGCCCTCGGCTCGGAGCTGCTGATGTCCGCGTTCCCGGCTCTCGGTGAGGCGGATGCCGCAGCGTCTGCATCCGATCTGATGCGCCGACTGATCGTCCGACGCGTCGATTCGGAGAAGGCGGAACTGGTGCGCGCCGTCCAGCGCGTGCCCCCGGATTCCGAAGAGGGACGTCGGATTCGGTTGCAGTTGCGCGAGCTCGACCTTGAGCGGCAGCGGTGGACAGGAGACAGCGAACGCTGATCGTGTCGGAGTCCAGACTGGATCCCAGCGCGACGGCACGGCAGGATGAGGGTATGTCTCCTCGTCGCAGGGCCACCGAAGCGGCGATCGTGTGCTCGGACCTCTCGATCAGTCACACCGGTCGCGGCGAGACCGACAAGCTCATCGACGGCATCACCTTCACTGTTGCGCGCGGTTCGGTCCTGGCGCTCATGGGTCCTACCGGTGCCGGGAAGTCGAGTCTGCTTTCAGTACTTGCCGGTCGCGCACACGACGGGGTCTCGGTCACGGGCGGCGACGCGCTTGTCGATGGCATTTCGGTGCGGCGGCCCGGCAGGGCCATCCGCGAACTGACCTACTTCGCTGGATACCTGCCCCAATCTGCGGGAGCGCACCTGCCGTCTCGGCTGACGGTCTCGGAGGTGATCGCCGAGCCGATCACCTCGAGAGAACGCCGCATCAACCAGAAGGCCCTCGCGATCCGGGTCGCGGGGCTGCTCGATGAACTCATGCTTCCCCTCGGCGCTGCCAATAAGTTCCCGTACGAGCTGTCAGCCGGGATGCGCCAGCGCGTGGCCCTCGCCCGCGCCCTCGTCGTTGATCCGCGAATTCTCGTGGCCGACGAGCCGTTTGCGAATCTCGATGTCGAAGTGCGCAAAGCCGCGCGCGAGGCCATCACGAGGCGACGCGATGACACCGGCATGGCCGCGGTCATTTCCACGCATGACCCCGAAGCCGTCAAGGAACTCGACGCCAACGTGCTCGTGCTGCGAGGCGGACACGTCGTCGCCTTCGGCCACGGCACGAACGATCTCATCTGGACGCCGAGCACAGAAGCCGACCGCCGATTCGTCGTCTCCTGACGGCGCGACGCGGGGGTGCCCCGCGTCGTTGACACCCCGTCGGCTTTGCTAAGATAGTGGGGTTGCCTGCTGCGGCGGGCATATTCCTCGGTAGCTCAATTGGCAGAGCAATCGGCTGTTAACCGATAGGTTCTTGGTTCGAGTCCAAGCCGGGGAGCCATTACTTCTCTTCCTCGTCGATGGTTCAGGCGTCGAGGTCGTCGACGCCTGGCATCCATGAATTGCCCGGCGTACCCCAGCCCTGTTTGCGAGATATCTTCTGCGCGGTGCGCCAATCGCGGTCACCGAGCCTATCCACATAGAGCACGCCGTCGAGGTGATCGAATTCGTGCTGCAGGATGCGCGCGCGCCAGCCGTCGACCTCGATATCGACCCGCTCACCCTCGAGATCGATTCCGGTCACCCTGGCGCGCTCGGACCGGCGCAGTGGGAACCGCTCACCGGGGAAGGACAGGCAGCCTTCGGACTCCTCGTCGGGATCTGGCTCGCCCGGCTCGAGGGGAGCAATCCACAGTTCCGGGTTGATGACCACGCCACGCCACGGCGCACCGTCGTCATCGGTGTAGCTGTAGGTGAAGATCCGAAGCCCCACGCCCACCTGCGGGGCGGCGAGCCCGACGCCGGGCGCGGCATCCATCGTCTCGTACATGTCGGCGACAAGGCGACGGATGTCGTCGTCGATCTCTGCGACGGGAGTGGCGGGAGCGTGGAGGACGGGATCGCCCATGATGCGGATCGGGAGAACAGCCATGCGACAAGCCTATTGAGACACACGGCGTCCGGCCGACGCCGGGATAGGGTCGAAAGGTGCTCCTCCTGACCGTGTCGGCAAGTGTGACCGACCAGATCTCCGAGGCGTTCCGTGACCCCGCAATTCTCGCGGGTATTCCTCTCGCACTGCTCGGCGCCATCTTCATGTCCTTCGGCGCCCAGTATCAGTACCGGGGAGTTCAGAAGGTCGAGAAGGTCACCGGTCGGTCCGGTGGGAACGGACTCGACCGCAACCACCTTCTGAACTTGCTACGACGGCCATCGTGGTTGGCGGGCACCATCATGATCGGCCTGGCCATCGTTTGTCAGCTGGCTGCACTCTCCGTAGCGCCGCTGATCGTCGTCCAGCCACTCGGCGCCGTCTCGCTGGTCATCACGACCCTGTTGAACGCGCGCATCAGCGGCCATCGCCCGACCCGCCAATCGATCCGATCGATCGTCGCGGCAGTGGGCGGGATCTTCATTTTCGTGACGATCGCCGCGTTCTTTGCCACCGAGCGTCCCGTCACTCAAGCGCAGCTGCTCATCATCCTCGGTCTGTTGGCCGTGACCATCGTCATCTTCGCGGTTCTCTGGCTCGTGTTCCGCAAGCACGGCCTCGCGCTGTTCTATATCGTCGCTTCGGGGGTTCTCTACGGGTTCGTAGCGACTCTCGCGAAGGTGGTTCTGAGCCGGATTCGCGACCAGAACTTCGACTGGCTCACTCTGTTGTGCGTCGTTGCCCTGCTGGCTGCGGTGGCGGTTGGGGCGTACTTCGTCCAGACGGCATACAGTCTGGGTCCACCCGATCTCGTTATCGCGGGCCTCACCGTGATTGACCCGATCGTCGCGGTGGTCATCGGACTTGTCGTTCTGCAGGAGGCGGAGACTGCGCCGCTGTGGGCCTTCATCGGATTCGGTGTCGCCGGCGCCCTCGCTGTGTACGGAGTGATCAGCCTGGCGCGCAACCACCCGCAGGTGATCAGCGACAGCCTGGAGCTGCCGTTCACACGCGGAAGCGCGTCGGATGATTCGTCCTCCGACGGGCCGAAGTCCTCGTCGTGAGCGCACGCCCGGTACGCTGATCTGGCAGGGGGCGGTGGCCAAGCTGGTCAAGGCAGCGGGCTCATAACCCGACGATCGTGGGTTCAAGTCCCACCCGCCCTACGAACAGAACCCCGCCGTCTGGCGGGGTTCTGTTCGTTGTGGGGTGTTGCCGAGAACGCACCCTGTGGGTGGGCCCCATTCGCCGGAGGCTCCGCGGATTGCGCAGCGAGCCGTGGAGGGGCGAAAGGGACAAGTCCCACCCGCCCTACGAACAGAACCCCGCCTTCTGGCGGGGTTCTGTTCGTTGTGGGGTGTTGCCGTCGAGCGTTACTCCGCCTTCGGCTTGGTTGGGCGCCGGGTGGCAGCAACCTGTGAGGGCTCGGCGCTGGCGGCATCCGCCATACCAGCGCCGAAGGCGCGGCCAACGGTCTGCCCCTGGATGATTGAGGCCAGGTCGATGCCGGTCGCCGCCTGCACACTGTCGAACACCGACTTCATGGCTGTCGCGCTGTCGGCTCCGATAACACGCGAGGCGCCTTCCTCGCCGGACCCGCCGCCAACGATCGAGACATTGCCGATGGCGGAGTAGCCCTTCGCGAACTCCGCCATGATCGAGGGGAGCACATCGAGCACACGCTGGGACAGGATCGCCTCCTGGTTGGAAGCGATGGCTTCTGCCTCCGCCTCAATCGACTCGGCGCGCGCCTGACCTTCGGCCCGGATTGCGTCGGCCTCCGCCTCTGCGCGCAGGCGTCTTGCGGTGGCTTCGGCATCCGCAAGGGCACGCAGGGCACTCGCCTCACCGGCGGCGCGAGCCTCGGCAGCGGCTGCCTCACCGGCAGCGCGGGCGCGATCGGCCTCTGCCTGCTGCTCGGCGATGCGCGTGCGAGCCTCCGCCTCTTTGATCTTCTCGATGGCAGCAGCCTCTGCCGCGCGCTCACGGGTGTAGAGCTCGGCCTGAGCACGCGTCTCGGCCTCGTAGCGCTGAGCGTCGGCGACACGCTTGACGTCGGCATCCAGCTGGGCCTGGCGGTTCTCGGCCTGCTGCTGCAGAACTGCCTGCTCAGCCTGTGCTCTCGCGAGCTGCTCAGCCTGTTCGGCCTCGGCGCGAGCGCGACCGATACCGGCGTTCGCATTGGCGGTGTTGGTGTCCAGCGCCGTCTGCTCGATCAGATTCGCTTCCTGGTTCGCGATGTTCTTCTGATTGATCGCACGGTCGGCGTTGGTCTGCGCGATTTCGGCAGCCTGGCGCTTGGCCTGGATTTCCGGCGCTCCGAGGGACTGGATGTACCCCATTGCGTCCGTGATCCCCTTGATCTGGAAGGAGTCCAGAATGAGTCCCTGCTCGGCGAGCTCCTGAGAGACATCGGCGGCGATCTGATCCGAGAACTTCTTGCGTTCCCGCATGAGCTCGACGACAGACAGCGTCGCGACGATTCCGCGGAGTGCTCCCTCAAGCTGCTCGGTGGTGAACTGCTCGATCGCCTTGTCCTGTGAGGCGAAACGCTCGGCGGCCCGGCGGACGAAGACGGGGTCAGACCCGATCTTGACGATCGCGACGCCATCAACGTTGAGCGTCACGTTGTCCAGCGACTGCGCCTCAGCATTCAGCGATACTTGGCGAGAACGCAGCGAGATGATCTCGTGGCGCTGTGTGAGGGGGTTCACGAGCGACTTGCCGTTGACGATCACGGTGACCGGTGACTCTGTCATCTCCGATCGGCTCGTGCCGTCGGCATCCATCACTGTGGTCTGGACGCGCTGCTTGCGGCCCGAAATCACGAGGGCCTCGTCTGCGCGGGCGACCTTGATCCAGGCCCTCGCCAGCAGGAGGCCGATGAGCGCGACGATGATCGCTGCGACCACAGCGACCCCGATGATGATCAGAATGCCGACAAGTCCGGCTGCCTCCATGGACGTCTCCTTAGGTTTGGGCAGCGCGCCAGATGAGGCGCGCTGCGAGAGTCGCGTGTGGCCCCCCTGACCCAGCCTTTCAGACGGGCGGTCCTCGGCAAAGCCCCAGTTCGCGCCACGGTCACCGCAGAATGACAGGCTTGTGATTCGGCTCGACCCGGGCGATAATGGGCCCCATAACAGAACAGCCACAGATCTCCTGAGGACGTTGGGGAAGACGCACCTCAGAACGGAGATCGATATGGCTACATCAATGACGCGCGGTGTGGTGATGATTCACTCCGCGCCGCGGGCGTTGTGCCCCCACTTGGAGTGGGCGGTGGGCCGCGCGCTCGGTCGTGCGGTGAACTTCGACTGGATGGACCAACCCGTGTTGCCCGGCGCGCGGCGTGCTGAGTACTTCTGGTCGGGACCCATCGGCACGGGGGCCGCGATCACCTCCGCCATGCACGGTTGGGAACACCTGCGTTTCGAGGTCACCGAGGACCCGTCGGCTGCCTCAGACGGCGCTCGGTGGATGCACACGCCGGACCTCGGCATCCATCATGCGCAGACGGATGCCGCAGGTAACGTCGTCGTGGGGGAAGACCGGATTCGCTATGCGATGGAGCTCGCGGCGCGCGATGTCCATGACATGCAACGCGAACTGCAGGTCGCGCTCGGTTCGGCATGGGATGACGAACTCGAGCCGTTCCGCCACGCCAGTGACGACGCCGCCGTCGTGTGGCTTCACAAGGTGGGGTAGAGACTTCGCGTGCCGCGCGCGTGCGTACCGGATGTCGGATGTGACGATTCCCGGCGCTGGGAGAGCGTGGCAGCACGTGACGATGAGAACGGGTTCCTCTGAGCGATGGTGCAGAGGAACCCGTTCTGCCTCTGGCTTCAGCAGTTCGGCGGTGTCGGACTTCCGGCCGGCGGGCGGCCTTGGATCTCGCCCCAGGCGTACCCGCTGACCGCCTTTCCGTCGAGTGTGCCGGAGTAGGAGAAGAGACCCTCGTAGACCGCGCGTCCGAGAGCGTTCAGTTCCTGATCCTGCGCGGTCGCGCGGAACACGAGGTCGGCGCCGGGGCGCGATGCTGAGGCATCCAACGTCACGGCATACGAGAGCTCATAGACATAGCAGCTGTGCGGCGAGGTCCATGCGCTTGCTGGGTCGGGCGTGATGTGGATCGCGCCCTGCGGCCAGTTGGCGGTCGGGTTGAGGGTTCCATTGGCTGATTGGGAAGATCCGGCACCGCCGAGCATGGCGTAGTAGAGATTTCCGACGTCCTGCTGGCCTGTCACCGCGATCAGCATGCCCTGTTCGGTATCGGGCAGTTGGACCGAGAACTCGGTCCAGGCATACCCATTGCTCACGATGTACTTCGCGGAATCGTTGTACGTTTCGGTGAGATTGTCGAAGAACAGCACGCCGCCCGTGCCGCCGCCGGCGTATGTCGATCCGATCTGTATCGACCACGACTCGACCTCGACGAGCGGCATCGAGTAGTAGTGCGAGCCCTGCCCGGTCATCGGGTCGTTGGTTTCGGCGAGGTAGCTTCCGATGTCTCCGCCATAGGTGTTCATGATGGCCGTGCGCTGATCGGTTGTAGCGATGGGGCCACTGGATGCCGGTAGTGGCGTCCCGTCGAACATCCACAGCGGGAAGAACCCGTTGGGTCCGTATCCCCACTGAATGATGCCTGTTGTATCGCGTGCCCGGATGGTCAGTGTGGTCGGTTCGCTGACGCCGGACTGGTAGATCCCGGTGTCGACCGAGACGGTGAGCTCGTAGACTGCGCCGACGGCGCCGATGGCCCCGGTAACAACTCTCATGTCGACCGTCTGCGGTGATTGGCCGTTGTTCTGCTGTTCGACGTGGATCTGCCAGGGCTGGTAGCTGATGCTCGTGGGAACCGTGATGTCGGCAAGGCCATCGATTCCGCCGAACGCGGGACCGGTGTTCTGGTCGAGGCGGTTGAAGATGAGCCCTGACTCTTCGATGGTGAGGAGGGGTACCTGGAGGCCCGGGATGACCGAGTTTCCCTGTGACATCAAGGCGATCGCGTTGATGCTGCCGTCACTGCCGACAAGGTGTCCGAAAAACTCATAGGACTGCGAGTCGTACTGGGGGAGCCCTGTGGACAGGTAGGCCCGAAATCCGGTGCAGTCGCGCCCCTGTGCGAGCGGCACGGGGGAGTACTTGGCGATCGAGCCGAACGCGAGGACGGGATCCGTCGGGGGAGTGTCGCTGGTGGGGCACGCCGGCGGAATTGTCGGGGTCGGGGTGGGCGTCGGCGCGGGATTCGGTGTCGGCTGCGGCGTCGGGCGATGGGAACCACCACCACCGCCGCTTCCGGGACCTGTTGGTGTGGAAGGCGACGGCGTCGGACGTGTTGTTGCCGTGGTGGCGGGGGTTGGGGTCGCCACACGCCCCTGGATGGTTGCAGAGGGCGAGGCTGAGGGGGATGCAGAGGCCTCAGGCGCAGCCGTCGGAGGTCCGAAAGTGCAGGCGCTCAGCCCAAGGAGGGTCAGCGCCATGACCGGAGCCAGCACCATCGCGCGAACAGAACCCACGGGTCGAGTCTCCCACACGGGGTCAGCCCGGCAGGGTTCCTTAGATGTTGCGGAACGCGGCGACGGCGTTGTGTCCGCCGAATCCGAACGAGTTGCTGATTGCGACGTGATCGCCCTCACCGAGTTCGACGGCTGCACCCACCCGCAGCGGGATCTCGGGATCCTGCTCCGTGATGTTGATCGTCGGGGGAGCGATGCGGTTGTGCAGCGCCAAGACGGTGAAGACGGCCTCCAGAGCGCCGGTACCGCCTAGCAGGTGTCCCGTGGAGCCCTTGGTTGCCGACACGGGGATCTCGTGAACGCGGTCACCGAAGACCGACAGCAGCGCCTTGTATTCGGCGATGTCTCCGGTCGGTGTCGAGGTGGCGTGTGCGTTGATGTGCGTCACGTCATCGACAGAGGCGTCCGCCTGCGCGAGAGCCTGCAGAACTGCGCGGGAAGCGCCGAGGCCCTCGGGCTCGGGCGCCGTGATGTGGTACGAGTCAGCCGTGACGGAGCCGCCGGCCACGACGGCGTAAATCCGGGCACCGCGGGCACGCGCGTGTTCTTCGGTCTCGAGCACCAGCGCGGCGGCGCCCTCACCCATGACGAAACCGTCACGGTCGATGCTGTAGGGGCGTGACGCGTGAGCCGGGTCGTCGTTGCGGCGTGACAGGGCCTGCATTGAGGAGAAGGCAGCGAGGGTGATCGGGTGGATGACCGACTCGGTGCCGCCCGCGATCACGACATCTGCGAGGCCGAGGCGGATGTGCTCAACGGCATTGACGATCGACTCGGTGCTGGATGCGCAGGCCGAGGCCACGGTGCGTGCGTATGCACGTGCTTCCAGATGCATCGAGATAGCCGCGGCAGGAGCATTGGGCATGAGCATGGGAACCGACATCGGCATGACTCGACGCGGGCCCTTCTCGCGAAGGGTGTCCCACCCGTCGAGGAGAGTCCACAGTCCGCCGATTCCGGTGGCGAAGTCGACGCCGAGGCGCTCAGGGTCGACGTCCGGGGTGCCTGCGTCGGCCCACGCTTCGCGGGCAGCGACCAGTGCGTACTGAGACGACGGGTCGAGGCGCTTGGCTTCGGGCCGGGCGAGCACGGTGTCTGCCGGGACGCGTGCCGAAGCGGCGAACGTCACGGGAAGCTCGTACTTCGAAACCCAGTTATGCTCGAGCGAGCGCGCGCCAGATTCGCCGGCCAGCAGTGCCGACCAGGACTCTGGCGCCGTTCCCCCGATGGGGGTTGTGGCGCCGATACCGGTGACGACGATACGTGAACTGCTCATGTAGTCCTCAGGGATGGTCCGGTGGGGGCGGCGCCCCCACCGGAGATCGGGTCACGCCTGGTTCGACGTGATGTAGGTAACGGCGTCGCCGACGGTCTTGAGGTTCTTGACCTCGTCGTCGGGAATGGTCACGCCGAACTTCTCCTCGGCGTTGACGACGATTGTCATCATCGAGATCGAGTCGATGTCGAGGTCGTCGGTGAACGACTTCTCCATGGCGACCTCGTCGGCAGAGATGCCGGTCTCGTCGGTGATGAGCTCGGCGAGTCCTGCGAGGACGTCGTCGTTTGTGAGTGCCATGGGTATCTCCCTCTGGGTTGATATGGATGGGTTGTGGTCGGTGTGGGCCTCAGGTGAGACCGTCCTGCAAGTCTAGAGTTCGAGGTTCGTGACTCACGGAAGGACGACGACCTGCGCGCCGTAGACCAGGCCCGCTCCGAAACCGATCTGCAGGGCCAGGCCGCCGCTCAATTCGGGGTGTTCCTCGAGAAGC
Source organism: Microbacterium sp. (assembly GCF_030149085.1). GTDB lineage: Bacteria > Actinomycetota > Actinomycetes > Actinomycetales > Microbacteriaceae > Microbacterium. The sequence goes on from NZ_JASBSF010000032.1 coordinate 11,159, forward strand.
CGGTGCGTCGCGAGCGGGATGGAGGCGGCGGAGGTGTTTCCGGTCGTCTCGATGTCGCGTCCTATCACGACGGACTCGGGAAGCCCGAGCTGCTTGGCGAACTCGTCGATGATCCGCATGTTCGCCTGGTGCGGAACGAAGGCAGCGAGGTCGGATGCCTCGACTCCGGCAGCCGCGAGGGCCTCACGGGCGACCTTGACCATCTCCCATACCGCCCAGCGGAAGACCGTCGGGCCTTCCTGGCGCAGCGTAGGCCACGGTGCTTTACCGTCGCGGAACTCCGTCAGCGTGTGGTTCATCCCGACGGCGTCGGCCTTCGAGCCATCCGAGCCCCACACCGTCGGGCCGATCCCCGGTGTCTCCGAGGGGCCGACAACGGCAGCACCAGCACCGTCGCCGAGGAGGAAAGAGATCGAGCGGTCGGTCGGGTCGACGATGTCACTGAGCTTCTCAGCTCCGATCACGACGGCGTAGTGTGCGCCGCCCCCGCGGATGAGAGCATCGGCTTGCCCCACGCCGTACGCGAACCCCGCACACGCGGCGTTGAGGTCGTACGCTGCGGCATCCTTTGCTCCGATGCGCTCCGCAACGATCGCCGAAACTGACGGGGTCTGCCGGGGGTTGGAGATCGTCGCCACGATCACGGCGTCGATCTTGTCCGGAGAGACGCCTGACTTCGAGACGGCTTCGGCGGCGGCATCCGCGGCGAGGTCGATCGCGGTGGTCGTTTCCACCGCACGCACGCGGGTCACGATTCCCGTCCGCTGGCGGATCCACTCGTCGCTTGAGTCGATCGGACCGACGAGATCATCGTTCGGAACGACTCGTTCGCCCCGGGCGGCGCCATAGGCATAGATCCGTGTGTGCGCAGCGCCCTGGGGCTGACGAAGGGACGCGGTCATTCGGCTTCTCCTTGAGCGGATGCGGTGGCCAGAAGCTCGGCCGCTGATGTGAGGTCTTCGGGAGTCTTGACCGCGACTGAGGGTACTCCGCGCAGAGCACGCTTCGCGAGGCCGACAAGCGTGCCGCCGGGAGCGAACTCGATGAGTCCCGTGACGCCCGCGGCTGCGAAAGACTGCATACACGCGTCCCACCGAACCGGGGAGGCAACCTGATCGACGACGAGCGAGAGCGCCTCCGCGCCGCTGCTTACTAGCGAACCGTCTCGATTCGTCCACAGCTGCAGGCCCGGATCGGACGGGGTCACGGCTGCTACAGCTGACCGCAGTGTCTCGACCGCCGGCGCCATGTAGTGCGTGTGGAAGGCGCCCGCAACCGAGAGCGGAATCACACGGGTCCCCGCCGGCGGCTCGGCGCTCAGCGCGGCGAGCGCCGCTGCCGCACCTGCCGCCACGATCTGTCCGCCCCCGTTGAAGTTCGCCGGTGTGAGCTCGAGCTCGGCGAGGCTCCCCTCGACGATTGCCTGGTCGCCGCCGATGACGGCGCTCATTCCGGTGTCTGCGAGCGATGCGGCATCGGCCATCGCCCGGCCGCGGATCCCGACAAGTCGTAGGGCAGTCTCCGCATCAATGACGCCCGCCGCTGCAAGGGCGGCGAACTCGCCCACGGAATGCCCGGCGACCCCGTCGACAGGCGTAGAGACGCGCTGTGTGAAGAGCTCCCACGACAACACCGAGGCCGCAACAATGAGCGGCTGTGCGATGCGCGTGTCGCGGATGGTGTCGGCATCCGCCTCGGTTCCCGCTCCGATGAGGTCGACCTCTGCCCACTGAGAGAACTGCTCGAGCCGCGCACGGACTCCATCGAGTTCGAGCCAGGGTCGGAGGAATCCTGGTGTTTGGGAGCCTTGACCGGGGAAGACGGCGATCATCACCATCCCATCCTGCCAGCGTGTCGAGAGGTCATTCTGGAGATTCTGATCGAGAAACCGCGCATTCGTTTGTCGCGCGTCTACACGATCACGCTGATACGCGGCGGTGCAGCGCGGTAGGTCGGCGCCGCACGGACTCGGTGCCCATCGACCCCAGAATAAGCGCGGTCTGGAGGATGAGGGCCTCGCGGGGACCCGTGGCATCCCAGCCGATGACTTCCGAGACGCGCTTGAGGCGATACCGAACCGTGTTCGGGTGCACGAAGAGTTCGCGCGCGGTGGCCTCGAGCGACCGACCGTTGTCGAGGTAGCTCCACAGGGTCGTGACAAGATCCGTCGAATGCGCGTGCAGGGGACGGTAGATGCGTTCGATCAACGTCTGCTTGGCCAACGGATCACCGGCCAGCGCGCGCTCCGGAAGCAGGTCATCGGCCTCGACCGGCCGCGGCGCATGCCGCCATGCGCGGGCAACGGCAAATCCCGCCAGTGCTGCGCGGGCGCTCATGCTGGCATCGACCAGCGCCGGCACCGCGGGGCCGAGCACGAGGTATCCCGGCCCGAAGCCGGGCTCGAGGCGCCGAGCGATCTCGGGGAAGGGCAAGTCCTGCTCGGCGTCTTCTGAGCGCGGTGACGGCTCTGACCTCCCGATCACCAGAACCAATCGGGATCCCTGCACCCCGATGAGCACATCCACGCCGAGCTTGCGCGCGGTTCGGCGCAGCTGGTCGACGTCGAACTGTGGCGGTGTCGTGCCCACCAGAACAGCGACTTCTCCGTGGCCGTGCCATCCGAGCGCCGCAATCCGGCTCGGCAGCTCCTCGTCGGTTTCGCCCGTGAGGATCGAATCCACGACGAGAGCTTCCAGCCGTGCATCCCACAGCCCGCGCGCCTCGGCGGCTCGGGCATACACGTCGGCCGCCGCGAAGGCGACCTCCCTCGAGTAGAGGAGGATCGCCTCACGCAGGCTCTCGCTCTTGCTCGCGATCCGCTCTTCGGTCACCGTCACTGACACACGGATGAGCTGAAGCGTCTGCTGCAGGCTCACACTGCGCAAGAGTTCTCGGGGCGCAGCGGCGAAGATGTCTGCGGCGATCCACGGCGTCGACTGCGGATCGTCGTACCACTGGATAAATGACGTGATACCGGCCTGGGCCACCAGGCCCACCGCGGACCGACGCGCAGGCGGCATCTCGGAGTACCAGGGCAGGCTCTGCTCGAGCCGCTGGATCGTCGCGGTGGCGAGATCCCCCGAGATGCGGCGTAGCCACGCCAGAGTCTCGGCCTTGTCGGTGGGATGCGCTGTCATGGCCGGGTCGTCAGCTCTCCCCGCCTGCGTTTCCGCTGGTGCCAGCCTTGACGTTGTGCAGGTCGTACTTGCGGATCGCCTGGCCGGCAAGGGCCCGGTCGACGACGCCGTCTTCAGCCAGTGCCTGCAGCGTGCGAACCACGATCGAGGGGCCGTCGATCTTGAAGAAGCGTCGTGCTGCCGGACGCGTGTCCGAGAACCCGAAGCCATCGGCGCCGAGCGTTGCGAAGCGCCCCGGAACCCACGGACGGATCTGATCCTGTACGGCGTGCATGAAGTCACTGACGGCGACCACGGGGCCCTCGGCATCCTGCAGCTTCTCGCTGATGTAGGCGCGGCGAGGCTCATTCTCGGGGTGCAAGAAGTTGTGCTCGTCGGCGGCGAGGCCGTCGCGGCGCAGCTCCGTCCACGAGGTGACGC
>NZ_JASBSF010000053.1 GCF_030149085.1 Microbacterium sp.
GATGTTCTTCTTCGCATCTTCCATGAATCCCATGGGGTCTCCTTCCATCTGCAGAGCGCGACGTCATGTCGCGTTGGTGACGATAGCGGCTCGACGCGCCAGTCCGGAGGGGCTTGCGCGATCGCCTCGAACCGGCGATAGTACGCTCCCGCGTCGGCAGATCCGTGAGCACGCGGTCTACCCCTTGACGCCGCACTGAACAACTGTTTAGTCTGTTGAACATGCGTTCAGCCCCCGACGCTTCAACCCGTGATCGGATCCGCGATGCGGCAATCGCGGCCTTCGCAGAGCGCGGCTTCGACGCGGCCAGCCTGCGGGATATCGCGCAGCGCGCCGGCGTGAGCGCAGCGCTGATCGTGCACCACTTCGGATCCAAAGACGGACTGCGTGAAGAGTGCGACGCCTACGTCGTCCAGACGCTGGTCACCGACAAGGGCCGACTCGCGGGTGGCGGCGCCTCAGCGATGATGCGCGAGGCCCTCGCCGACCGCCAGCGCTACGAGCCACTTCTTGACTACATGTCCCGGATGCTGACATCCGACACCGCGGCGGCAGACGACCTCTTCGGCTCCCTGACGGCCGCGACGCGCACCCTCCTCGAGCAACAGGCCGCGGCCGGGATGCTCCGCCCGCAGTCGGACATGGACGTCACGGTCACCGCGGTGACGCTCTACGGCCTCGCCCCGGTGCTCCTGCGCCGCCAGCTCGCCCGAAGCCTCGGCGAGGACGGGCTGACCGAGACGCTGCTTCGCCGGCTCACCCTGCCGCTGCTCGAGTTTTACACCCACGGTCTCTATGCCGACGACCGGCTGCTCACCGCTGCGCACGACGCGCTGGAGCGCCCGATCGGTCCACCCTCGGGCAAGGGCGAGAACGACCCGCACCAGGACCCCGACCCGCCGCTGGCCGACTGACTCTCGGCATCCATCACACACCAGCGACGAAAGGAGCAGGGGATGACCCCTGCCATTGAACTCAACGACCTGCGCAAGCAGTACGGGCGGCGCACCGCCCTCCACGGCCTGACCCTGTCTGTCACGCCCGGCACGGTGTTCGGCCTGATCGGCCCCAACGGGGCAGGAAAGACCACGACCCTCCGGATGCTGGTCGATATCATCCGGCCAACCAGCGGCACCGCCCGCGTGCTCGGAACCGATCCGCGAACCGGCGGGGCAGCCCTCCGGCGACGCATCGGGTACGTTCCCGGCGAATTGCGGATGGAGGGAAGGGCGACCGGGCGGCGCCTCCTCGACTTCTACACGAGCGTCTCGGGACCGGTCAGCCCCGGGCGCATCGACCACCTGGCCGAGCGGCTCTCGTGCGATCTCTCCCGCCCTGTCCGCACGCTCTCGAAGGGCAACAAGCAGAAGCTCGGGCTCATCCAGGCTTTCATGCATGAGCCGCCACTGCTGATCCTCGACGAGCCCACGAGCGGACTCGATCCTCTGATGCAGCGCGAATTCCTCGGCCTCGTGCACGAGGCGCGGCAGAACGGCCAAACGGTTCTGCTGAGCTCCCATGTGCTCAGTGAGATCCAGCAGGCAGCCGACGAGGTCGCAGTGCTCAGCCAGGGCCGGATCGTCGCGGCGGGTGCTGTCGACGAGCTGCGGCTGGGCGCCGTGCGTCGCATCCGTGCCGTGCTGACGGATGCCGACCCCAACGCGGTCCGCGGCGTACTCGCGCCCCTGTCGACGAGCACGCCCCCCGAGGTGCGTGCGCAGGATGACCGGGTGATCGTGCACGCCACGCTCGAGGGCGAGATTGACCCGCTCGTGAAGGCACTGGCCCACTTCCACGTGGCGGAGCTGCTGATCGAGGAGCCCGACCTCGAGGAGTCGGTGCTGCGCCTCTACGGGTCCGCGAGCACCGATACCCCCACAGCGATGGGGGGCGAGTGAGATGGGCCGCCTGCTCCCCATCACAGCCCGGAGCCTCCGTGACTCCTGGCGCGGACTGCTCGCGTGGGCACTGGGCCTCACTGCTGCCCTCGCGCTCTACCTTCCGCTGTTTCCGTCGTTCGGCAGCAGCGGCTCGCTCGAAGAGATCATCGCGACGCTGCCGCCAGAGCTGGTCGACGCCCTCGGCTACGACCAGATCGGCACCGGCTCGGGGTAGGCGCAAGCGACCTTCTTCGGCCTGATCGGTTTCGCGCTGATCGTGATCGCGACCACCGCGTGGGGTGCGAGTGCGATCGGCGGCGCCGAAGAGAACGGCCGCCTCGAACTCGACCTGGCACACGGGATCGGCCGTGTCTCCTACGTCCTCGAGAACGCCCTGGCGATCCTTCTGAAGCTCGTCGTGTTCGGCATCGTCATCGGCGTGGTGGTCGGCATCCTCAACGGACCTGCAGAACTCGGGCTGGAGGCATCCGGGATCATCGCAGCGATTGCAGCCCTCGCGGGACTTGGCGCACTGTCAGCCACTGCCGCGCTCCTTGCAGGTGCCATCACCGGTCGCCGGATCGCCGGGGTCGCGGCGGGTGCGGGGATCGCGGTCTACGGGTACGCGCTGCAGGCTGTCGCCAACCAGTCCGGGGATCTCGCGTGGGTTGAACGGCTCTCGCCCTACTCCTGGGCTTACAGCGAGTCGCCGCTCGAGTCGGGATTCGGCTGGGGCATCGCGGCTGTCTGGGCAGTCGCGATCGTGTTCACGGGAGCTGCAGCTCTTGCGCTGCGCTCCCGCGACATCGCCGGCTGAGCGCTACCGGTATTCAGCGAGCGAGCGGAGGGGCGGCTGGGCGCCGACGTGGGTCACCGCGTCGGCGCCCACTGCGCATGCCGCTGCGAGCGCTACCTCATCGGGCCAGCCGGCGTGGATAGCAAGCGTGATCGCGGCGCTGAAGGCATCCCCGGCACCGACGGCGCTCACCGCGTCAACCAGCGCCGACGGAGCGGTCAGCATCCGCTCACCCTCTCGCCACAGCGACGCTCCGCGAGCTCCGTGGGTGACCACGACGACACGCGCTGCTGACACTGCCGGGAGCGCGGCGAACTCGGCATCGTTGACGATCACGAGGTCCGCGCGTCTCAGCACCGAGGGGGGCACGTCGCGCGCAGGCGCCGCGTTGAGTGCGAAGAATCCGGGCACGGATGCCGCGAGTGCCTCGATCGCGTGCGGGGGGATCTCCAACTGCGCGAGCACCGCTTCGTCGGACGCGAACGGCCCTGCCCCCTCGACCGCGTCGTTGGCTCCGGCGCACACGACGATCGTGTTCTCGCCAGCGGCATCCACCGTGATCAGTGCCGTTCCCGTCGGCTCCGCGACGACCCGGATGCCGGACGTGTCGACGCCTGCGCGGCGGAGGTTCTCGACCATGGCCTGCCCGTCGGCGTCGTCTCCGACCGCGCCGAGCATCCGCACTGCAGCACCGAGCCGAGCTGCCGCAGCTGCCTGATTCGCCCCCTTGCCGCCTGCGCCGCGGATCGGTCCGCGCCCCCGCACGGTCTCGCCGGGAAGGGGAAGTTCACTCACCGTGACGGAGATGTCGACGTTGATGCTTCCGACCACGCAGAGCGGGCCCAGACCTCGGGATGTCATGCCGACATTCCATCACGCACCGTGGCTCCCGGTACGACCGGCGGTTCACCGCGCGATATAACCGAAGGGGTGCGCGACGCGCCCCGGACGGCGCCGTCCGCTCACCTCATCACCCCCGGGAGCGACATGACTGCGCCTCTTGCGCTGTACCTCGACTGCGACACCGGTATCGACGACACCGTCGCCCTGGCCTACCTGTTGCGCTCACCCCTGGTGGAGCTCGTCGGGGTCGGCACGGTCAGTGGCAACACGGATGCCGCGCAAGCCGCCCGCAACACCCTTGATCTGCTCGCGCTGGCAGGCTTCCCCGACATCCCCGTCGCGGTGGGCGCGCACGACCACCTCACCCACGCCTACGGCGGCGGCGCGCCACACGTGCACGGCGACAATGGCATCGGCGGCGTGATCCTCCCCGATTCGGGCGCCTCACCCGACTCTCACGACGCGGCTGATCTGCTGCTCGAGCTGTCTCATGCCTACGCCGGCTCACTCCACCTCCTGACGATCGGGCCGGTGACCAACATCGCGATCGCCCTGGAGCGCGACCCGACACTGCCGTCGCGGATCGCCGGTGTCACGACGATGGGTGGCGCAGCCCTCGTCTCCGGCAACATCACATCCGTCGCAGAGGCGAATATCTTCAACGACCCCGAGGCTGCTGATGTTCTCGCGCGCGCCGACTGGGACGTGACGTTCGTGCCACTGGATGTGACCATGAACCACGTCCTCACCGACGGCGACCGGGGCCGCTTGCTCGCCTCAGCCGATCCGTTCGCACGCACGGTCGGTGACATCCTCGACCACTACCTCGACTTCTACGTGCCGCAGTTCGGCGAGCGGCTCAGCCCCCTGCACGACCCGCTGGCGGCGATGACCGCGGCGGGGGCGCCGGGCATCGGACGAAGCCTGCGTGTTCCCGTCGTCATCGATACGACAGACGGTCCCTCGCGGGGCTCGACCGTCGTCGACATGCGCGGACAACGCCTCGGCCCCCGCGATCACGACGGCGTCCGGACCCGGGTGCTTTTCGACGGGGCCGATGCCCTCACCGAACACCTGGTGTCGACCATCCTCGGCGACACGGCCACGCCCTAGCGGAAGGCGGAGCGCAGACCTACGGAAGGGGCTCGGCGGGAGGAGCTTCCGCGCCGCGCGTGCCGGTCGCTGCTCGGACTGATGCAGCCCGAACGGCTCCGATGCTCGCAGCGATGACCAGCGCGATTCCGACGATCTCGAGCCACGTCATGGCCTGTCCGAGCAGCAACCAGCCGGCGAGGGTCGCTGTCGCGGGGGCAAGGCTCATCAGGATCGCGAACGCGGATGCCGCCAGCCGCCGCAACGCCAACAGCTCGAGCGCGTACGGGATCGTCGAAGAGAGCACCGCGACTGCCGCGCCCAATGCGAGAAGGTCGATGCGCACGAGTGAGCCGCCTGCTGCGATCAGTCCCCAGGGCAGCGCTGCGAGCGCGCCCACCACCATGGCCAGCGCAAGTCCGTCCAGGCGCGGGAATTCACGCCCGACGCGCGCGGAGGCGAGGATGTACAGCGCCCAGCTGGATGCCGCCCCGAGCGCGAACAGGACGCCGATCGGGTCCAGTCGGTCCCACCCGCCCCCGGCCAGCGCGATGACTCCGATCAGCGCCAGCCCTGCCCACAGCCAGGCGCTGGCACGACGCGCGGCGATCACCGAGAGCACAAGCGGTCCGAGCACCTCAATGGTGACCGTGACGCCGAGGGGAAGCCGCGCGAGCGCCAGGTAGAACAGGCAGTTCATCAGCGCGAGTACCAGCCCGAAGCCGACGACCGAGCGCCAGGCTG
>NZ_JASBSF010000054.1 GCF_030149085.1 Microbacterium sp.
CGCGATCTCCGTCTTCCTCGGCGGACGCGATCCCGGGGTTGCCTCGATCGTTCTGGCCGCCTTCCTGGTGGTCGCCGGGCTCGCGATCTGGTTGGCTTTCCGCATCCCGCACGGCATGATGCACCGCGTCGTGAGTGCGACGCTGCACACGTCGGGGCAGTACGAGATCCGTGTGGTGTTCCTGATCCTCGGAGGGTTGCTCGCGCTGAGTATCGCGCTCGACCTCGACATCCTGCTCGGCGCCTTCACCGCAGGAATCGTGTGGCAGCTCATGATGCGCGACGCATCCGACGAGAATCGCGAGGCTGTCGAGAGCAAGATCGAGGGCATCGCCTTCGGGTTCCTCGTGCCCATCTTCTTCATCTACACCGGCGTCACCTTCGACCTCGCGGCGCTGCTCGAAAGCCCCGCCCTGCTGTTGTTCGTGCCGGTCGTGCTGCTGGCGCTCCTGGTCGTGCGCGGACTTCCGTCGATGCTCGTCGCGCCGCCCGGATCCAGTGTTCGAGACCGGGTTGCGCTCGGCCTGCTGGGCGCGACGGGGCTGCCGATCATCGTTGCCGTCACCGCGATCGGCGTCGACGAGAACCTCCTCACGTCGGCGCAGGCCGCGCTGTTCGTCACCGGCGGCATGCTGTCGGTGCTCATCTACCCGCTCGTCGGGATGCTCTTGCGGGGTGAGCGCGTCAGCCGCGTGCCCGCAGAGCTGGATGACGCGGCCTAGACCCGTGCAACCAGCTGACCTTCCCGGCCTTCTCTCGTGGGCGCGAGCCGAACTCGCGGGCGCACCCCGAGAGTTGCTCGGCGAGGTCGTGACACCACGGATGCTGGGTATCCCGCGCTCGCCACGGGTCGTCCTCCGCGACGAGGTGTGGCACCTCGGCGTCCTCCTGCTCGGGTCGGAGCACCTCTACGCAACCGGCGAGATCGTGCGATCCCGTGAGCCTGCCCGCCGCGGATACACCGCGGAGTCCCAGCGTGCCCGGGCGGGACTGGCCGAAGCGGCGTTTCGGGGCGGCATCCTGCCTGGCGTAGCTGTGCATCTTGGATGGCAACGGCTCGATGTTTCACTGATCGGCGAAGTGGCATCCGTGGATGTCGGGCCCCTGGCCGTAATCGACGGTCAGCTCCGGGTGCGCTGGAGCACCGCTGGCGGGTTCATGGATGCCGAGAGCTACGTTCGCGAGCGCGTCGAGCTTGCGCGGCATCCACCCCAGGGTGCCACCTGAGCCGTCTGGCTACGAGCGGGAGGAATTGACGCTGCGACCGCGCACGATGCCGACGAACGCCTCGACCTCGGGCGTCGTGCGCTCGGCTACCCACGCCAGCGCGACGCTCGAGACGGGGCCGCCCGAGAGGGGCCGGTACGCAACGTCTTTGCGGTGATGCAGCCGCGCGAGTGACATCGGGACGATCAGGATGCCGACACCCGTGGCAGCCAGTTCGACAGCCGCCTTCGTGTCTGCCGGGGCCGCGAAACGGGGTGCGATCGTTCCCGGGACTGCCGGCTGCAGGACGTCATCCTCCGGGACGATGAGCACCTCGCCCGCCAGGTCCTCGGGGGCAAGCTCCTCCGCCACCGACAGGCTCGAGTCACTCGAGAACACCACGACCGGCACCTCGTCGTAGAGCGAAATGGCGTGAAGGTCGGTCTTGTCGATCGGGAGTCGAACGAGGGCTGCGTCAACGGCTCCTGCCAGCAACTGATCGCGCTGCGAAGTCGGAGCGATCTCTTCGAGCTCGAGCCGCGTGCGCGGCATCCGCTCTCGCCAGAGCGAGATCCACTTTCCCGGGGTCGCCCCGGGTACAGCGCCGAGACGGAATACCTCAGCTGGCGGCGGGCCTGAGTGCGCCTGCGGCGCATCCCGTGATCGGGAAGATCGGTCGCGCCTGGCCATTCCGTCAGGCTACCGCGACGGCGCCAGGCGCCACGGCAGCAGTCGGCTCGATTCAGGCGGCGAGGCGAAGGCCGCGCGGGGCCGGGTCAGGCCGCGAGGCGAAGGCCGCGACGGTCGGTGGCGACCCGCTCGTTCTCTCCGACGGTCTCGTCGTCACCGAGCAATGAGCCGACGGCGACGCGCGCGTGAGCGCCGATGACGGTGCGGATGCCGATCTTCGAGCCGGCGCCGACCGCCGCTCCCGGGCCGATGTGCGCGTGCGGCGCAACCACGACCTCCGGACCGATCAACGCATCCGACTCGATCCACACACCGCGGCCGATCCGGGCGCCCGCAGCGATCTGAACTCCCGGTTCGACATACGCCCCGGCCTCGACGATCGCGGTCGGATGCACCTTGGCCCCGTGCGCGATGAGTCCTCGGCCATTGGCGTGTTTGCGATACCGCAGTGTCTCGCCGTGGTCGTTCTCGATGTCGACGTAGTTCTTGCCCACGATCTCCTCCACGGGGCCGTTCGGCCCCAGTACGATCCCCAACGCCGTGGTACGGAGATTCATTCCCCTGCATCCGCTTGCCGCTGAATTCTCTGTAGCGGCAATGGTGCCGGATCTCGGGTTCGTCGTCTCCCGGCTTGACATCTCTTCGGAACGGTCCCGACATCGGATTGGCAGAGAATGGAAGGCATGCCAACCGACGATCTCGGCGACGCGCATGACACGACTTCGGAGACCCCGGATCAGTCCTCGCACCCTGCTCCAGAGGCCACCCGCACCCTCGTATTCGACGAACGTGCCACCGCACACTCGCCGGCGGAGGACGTGCTCGGCATCCTCACCGGTACCTTCACCGCATCACTGGGGCTCTACCTGTTGCAGTCCTCGGAGGCCGTTACCGGCGGCACGGCAGGACTCGCGCTGCTGATCCAGTACGCATCCGGGTTGCCGTTCTGGATGCTGTTCCTGCTCATCAATCTGCCCTTCGCCGTGCTGGCGGTGTGGCAGCGCGGCTGGAGCTTCACGATCCGAACTGTCATTGCGATCGCCATGGTCTCGGGCTGGTCGGTGGTGCACCACGCACTCTTCTCCATCGATGACCTCAACCCGATCTACGGGACCCTCGGCGGGAACCTTCTGGCCGGAGTGGGTCTGCTGATCTTGTTCCGACACCGAGCGAGCCTCGGTGGGATCAACATCGTCGCGCTCATCGTGCAGGACCGGTGGGGGTTCCGCGCCGGATGGACCCAGATGATCTTCGATGTCATCATCGTTGCCGCGGCGCTGCTGGTGGTGCCGTGGCCCAACGTGGTGCTGAGCGGTCTGGGCGCTGTCGTACTGAACCTCGTGCTGGCGATGAACCACCGCCCGGGACGGTACATCGGGCACTGAGAGCGCGGCCGCCGCCGGCGTCGTGCGCGTCAGGTTTGGCAGCGCGGGCACCAGAAGACGTTCCGTTCCCGCGTGGCGTCGGCGCCCAGTGCGCTGGCGAGAATCGGCGTTCCGCATCGACGGCATGGCCTTCTCTCGCGGCCGTACACCCACATCCGCTCTCCCCTCCGGTCGACGCCCGTGAACGTGCGCTCGACGCGGTCGCGGTTCGCGCGGATCATTCGCGTGCCGACCTCCAGCAGGCCACGCGCGTCGACCTGCGTGCCCGGAGCCGCGGGGTGGATGCCGCGCACGAACAGCATCTCGTTCGCGTACACGTTTCCAAACCCTGCGACGTTGCGTTGGTCGAGCACTGCGACGTGGATCTCCCGCGGGTCCGCACCCACCCGCCTGGCCGCTTCGTCGAGGTCCCAGCCGTCGCTGAGGGGGTCGGACCCGAGGTAGCCGACGAGCTCGTTCTCGCGATCCGTGGGAACAAGGGCGATCTCGGCGAGGTCGAAACCGACAGCTTCGGCATCCGTCGTTCCGACGATTGCCCGTGCTCGAAAAGCCGGCGCCCGCCAACGCTCACCGGGGCGGTACACCTGCCATTCGCCCTCCATCTTGAGGTGCGAGTGCAGCGTCCATGGCCCGATGCGTGCGAGCAGGTGCTTTCCGCGCGGCACGACCGCGTGGACCTGTTCTCCCGTGAGGTCAGCGGTAGCCAACTGCGGCACCCGCAGGTCGAATCGCGTCACCGTGCCGCCCGCGAGTGCCGCATCCAGCATTCGCGCTGCACGAAAGACGGTGTCGCCCTCAGGCATGCGGCGACCCCGACGCCTTACGCAGAGTGAGGCCGCGCGGGGTTTCGACGAAGCCTGCTTCGCGCAGCGCCCGGGCGAACGCCGTTCCGAAGATCGGGTCACCGTTCACCTGCTCGACGGTCAGGGTATCGAGGTGCCGCGTGCGGGCCGTCGCTGCGAGGTCGGCTGTCGCTGCCGTCACCGCTTCGTCGTCGGCGCTGAAGAGGAGGGCCGACTTGCCACCGCGCTCGAGGTACAGCACGAGCTCGCCGTCGACGAGCGTCACGAGAGCTCCCGCCTTGCGACCCGGGCGATGTCCGACGCCCTCGAGGCTCGGCCACGCGAGAGCGGCACCGTACGCATTCGCGGGGTCGGTGGCAGCGAGGGTGATCGCCGTGCGCGGGGCGGGGTCGGTGATCGCCGAGAACTCGCGCAAGCGGTCGACGGTCGCGGATGCCGCGAACTGGGCCCCGCCGAGCCTTTCGACGAGGTATCCCCGTCGACAGTGGCCGGCGCGTTCGGCATCCGCGAGGGTGCGGTACACCTGCGCAAAGCCGCCCGGGACCGCCTCGCTTTGGACAGGGCCGCGGGTAACGACCCCGTAGCGGTCGAGCAGGATGCCGGCGATCGCGGCAGCGCGGACCGTGGCGTCTGGCTCGGGCTCGGGAAGAAGCGACCACCGGCCGCTCGCTCGCGCACCGCTCCCGCCAGCGCCCCCACGCGAGCTGTTCGCGGCCGGGCGGGGGATCGTGGCAGAGATGGCCGACCCGCGGAACATCCGCGCACGGGGGGCACGCCGTGCGCTGCGGTGCGCCTGGGACCCACCGGAGAGCAGCCCGCGCACCGGCGCGAACGTGTCATTCGTGACCCGGCCCGCCCACGCCAGCGCCCAGAGCGCCTCGATGACCGACTGCTCGTTCGCGGCGTCAGTGAGGGCGCGAAGCTGCCCCGCGAAGTAAGCCCCGCCGCCGGCGAGAGCATCAAGGATGCGTGCCTCGAGCGACTCGGCGGCGATGTCGTCGGCTCGAGTGGGAAGGCTCAAGGCGACGGTGTCGGCGGGATGCAGCGCGATCCAGCCGTCGCGCCCGGGGAGGGCCCCGTGCCCCGACCAGATGACCTCTCCCGTGGCGGTGAGCTCGTCAAGCAGCGCCGCACGATAGTCGCGAACGCGGCTCGGCAGGACGAGCGACTCCCAGGCGCTCGCGGGAATCGGAACCCCGGCGAGTTGCTCGATCACCGCGAGCACGCCGTCGATGCCCTCGAGCGGCCGGGTCAGGTGCTGCCAGGCGGGCAGGAACCGGGCGAGCGCAGCCTGTGGCACGGGTTCGATGCTTCCTCGGATCGCCGCGAGCGAGCGCATCCGCAGCCGGCGCAGCACCTCGGAGTCGCACCATTCGTTCTCGCCGCCGTCGAGCGCAGACGAGGCGGGCAGGAAGTATCCGCTCGTGATGCGACCCTGCGCCTCGAGCCGCTGCAGTGTCAGCCGTGCGACCGCGGTCCCGATGCCCAGGCGTTCGGCGACAGCATCCGTCGTGAACGGTCCGTGGGTGCGGGCGTGACGGGCTACCAGGTCACCGAGGGGATCGGCGACCGGTTCGAGGAACGCGACGGGGATGCCGACGGGCAGCGGAATGCCGAGGGCGTCGCGCAGGCGACCGGTGTCTTCGATGGCTGCCACCCGTTCGACGCCGGCGATCGTGATCCCGATCGCGCGCCGGCTGGCGACGAGTGCGTCGAGGTGGGTGGATGCTTCGGGAACCGGGGCGGCGGGTCCGGGCCCCTCGACGTCAGCAGCTTCCGTCTCGGTGGGGGTACCGGGTGCCGCCTGCAGCCTCTCGGCTACTTCTGGCGCAGACAGCGGTCCGAGCAGACGCAGCAGGTCGGCCACGCCCTCGAGCCCGCGGACCCGGCGATCCGGCGCGAGGTGCTGCACCTCGGCTTCGAACTGGGCGATGACGTCGGGGTCGAGGAGCTCCCGCATCTCGACCGTGCCGAGCAGCTCCGCCAACAGGGCAGGGTCAACGGCGAGGGCGGCGGCCCGACGCTCGGCGAGCGGGGAATCCCCCTCGTACATGAACGCACCGACATATCCGAACAGCAGGTCGCGGGCGAAGGGTGAGGGCTGCGGCGTCTCGACCTCGATGAGACGGATGCGGCGGTCGGCGATCGAACGGACGATCCGCAGCAGAGCGGGAACGTCGTACACGTCCTGCAGGACTTCGCGTAGCGTCTCGAGGATCACGGGGAACGTCGGATGCCGCCGGGCTACCTCGAGCAGCTGGGCTGACCGTTGCCGCTGCTGCCACAGGGGGCTGCGGCGGTTCGGATTGGTGCGGGGCATGAGGAGCGCCCTCGCGGCGCATTCGCGGAAGCGTGACGCGAACAGCGCAGAGCCGCCGACCTCCTGCGTGATGAGCGGTTCGAGCTCATCCGCGTCGAACACGAAGAGCTCGGCGCCCGGCGGCTCGCCCGTGGTGTCGGGAACGCGCGCGATGATGCCATCGTCGCTTGCGACCGCCGACCCCTCGACGCCGAGCCGCTCTCGGATCCTCGCGTTGACGGCGAGTGCCCACGGCGCATGCACTTGCATGCCGTAGGGGGAATGAAGAATGACCCGCCAATCGCCGACCTCGTCGCGGCCACGTTCGACAGTGAGGCTTCGATCGGTCGGCAATGTCCCGGTGGCTTCGCGCTGTTCAGCAAGGTACGCGAGCAGATTGGTCTTCGCATTCGCGTCGAGTCCGGCATCGGTCAGCCGCGCGTCGGCGGCAGGCGGTGTCGCGGTGGCGATCTCCCGAGTGAAGGCGCCAAGTGCCTCGCCGAGTTCCGCGGGCCTGCCGATCCCGTCGCCGTGCCAGAACGGGACGCGGCCCGGTTGGCCGTAGGCGGGAAGGACGTTGACGCGATCGTGGGTGATCTCGACGATGCGCCAACTCGTCGTGCCGAGCGTGAAGACGTCGTTCACGCGCGACTCGTAGACCATCTCTTCGTCGAGTTCGCCCACGCGGGCGTTCTGGCTCTCGCCCGCGACAAAGACGCCGAACATCCCGCGGTCGGGGATCGTCCCACCGCTTGTGACGGCGATGCGCTGGGCGCCGGGGCGGCCGGTGAGGGTTCCGGCATCCCGATCCCAGACGACGCGCGGGCGCAGCTCGGCGAACTCGTCCGAGGGGAACCTTCCCGCGAGCAGGTCGAGGGTGGCTTCGAACGCCGACCGAGGCAGCGCGCGAAACGGCGCGCTGCGCTTGACGGTCTCGAACCACTCCTCGACGTGGAGCGGTGCGAGCGCCGCCGCCGCCACGGTCTGCTGAGCGAGGATGTCGAGCGGGTTCTGCGGCACCTGGATCGCCTCGATCTGGCCTGCGAGCATCCGTTCGGTCACGATCGCGGTGTGCAGCACATCGGAGCGGTGCTTGGGAAAAAGCGACGCGCGGCTGATCTCGCCGACCTGGTGTCCCGCGCGGCCGATGCGCTGCAGACCGGATGCCGCGCTCGGCGGCGCCTCGACCTGGATGACGAGGTCGACGGCTCCCATGTCGATGCCGAGCTCGAGACTGCTCGTGGCGACGACGCAGCGCAGTATGCCGGACTTGAGTTCCTCTTCGACGAGGGCGCGTTGCTCCTTCGAGACGGAGCCGTGGTGTGCCTTAGCTAGCACGGGCTCAGCCCCCGCGGTCTGGCCGCTCTGCGCGGGCATCGCTGCCGTGATCGACGGTTCGGGGAGGTCGATACCGAGCCGCTCGGCGTAGATCTCGTTGAGTCTCGCGGTGAGGCGCTCCGCCAGGCGCCGAGAGTTGGCGAAGACGATCGTCGAGCGGTGCTCGAGGACCCGGTCGACGATCGCCTCTTCGACATGCGGCCAGACCGATCCGGTCATTTCCGTGTTCTCGGGGCGCGCGGCAGCTCCGCCCGAGGGGGCGAACCAGTCCTCGCCTTGCCCGGAGGTCGGTGCTGTGGCATCCGTCGACCGCACGCCTGGCCCACCCGTGGTGGATGCCGCGGCCGGCGGTGGGTTGAGCATGTCTTCGACCGGGACCGTGACCCGCATCTCGAAGGTTTTGGATGCCGGCGGCGCGACGATCTCGACCGGGGCTGCGCCCCCGAGGAACCGGGCAACCTCGTCGATCGGTCGCACCGTCGCCGATAGGCCGATGCGCTGCACGGATGCCGCATCCGGCCTCTCGGCGCGGATCATGGCGTCCAGGCGCTCGAGGCTGAGGGCCAGGTGCGCGCCGCGTTTGGTCGCGGCCACGGCGTGGACCTCGTCGACGATCACCGTGTGGACGCCCGTGAGCGTGCGGCCCGCCTGGCTCGTGAGCATGAGGTAGAGCGACTCGGGGGTCGTGATCAGGATGTCGGGCGGCGTCGCGACGAGCTTGCGGCGCTCCGTCGACGGGGTGTCTCCGGAGCGGACGCCGACCGAGACCCCGGGGAGGCTCAGCCCGCGTCGGCGGGCTGACTGGTCGATGCCGACCAGCGGCGAGCGGAGGTTTCGTTCCACGTCGACACCGAGAGCCTTGAGCGGTGAGATGTAGAGGATGCGGGTGCCCGCGGCATCCTGCGGGGTTTCAGCCTTCTCCCGGAACACACGGTCGATGGCCCACAGGAATGCCGAGAGCGTCTTGCCGGACCCGGTCGGTGCGACCACGAGTGCGTGGCGACCCGCCGAGATCGCCTTCCACGCGCCGGATTGGGCCGGGGTCGGTGCGGTGAATGCGCCGCGGAACCAATCCTGCGTGGCAGGACCGAATCTCTCGAGCACATCCGCCATCCCCCTATCTTCGCCCGCCCCACCGACATCCGGGGCGGTCTCGGTCCCAGCCCGCAGCGAACTCCTCAGAACGGGCGACGGATGCTGCGCGGGGCGCCTGCGGCCACGGTAGGTGGCCCGATCTTTAGGAGTTAGCGACGCTGTGCATCGCGGGGTTCGTCCCGGCCCCGACACAGAACGTCGACGCGAACGGGGCTGCCCCAGCGAGTTGACAGACGAACCGGGCGGCGCCGCCCCGAGGGAGTACCGTGACGGTGAGCAAAGGAGCGACCATGGCATTCGACCAGGTGGTGCACGGACGGCAGGACGATTTCGAGGCCCGGCACGGCGACCGTGGACGGTTCACGTTCGCCAAGCACGTCGTTGTTCCCAAAGAGGGCACTCAGCTACAGGTCTCATTCATGGAGATCCCGCCGGGTCAGTCGGCCTATCCATATCACTGGCACGCTGGCGTCACCGAGGCCTACGTCATCCTGTCGGGAACGGGTCGGGTGCGTACCCCGGGTGCTGAATTCGACATCGGCCCGGGGGAGGTCGTCGTCTTTCCACCCGGGCCGGCGGGCGCGCACCGGATGACGGCTACCGGCGGTGAGCCGCTCCGGTACGTCGACCTGGACACGACATCCGAACAGGACGTGATCGGCTACCCGGACTCGCGAAAGACGATGGCGTACACGACCGCCCGCCCCACGATGCTCTTCCGTGACGACGACGCCGTGGACTACTACGACGGTGAGCCTGACGCTGGGTGAGGGGCGAGACCGGGTGAGCGGGTGACGCGGAGCGCACACATGTGAGCGCGGACGTGCGAGAGTGACGTACGGAGGATCCCATGCGTACCACCCCAACCGTCCTCGCCGCGACTCTTCTCACCGCGTTCCTCGTCGGCATCGGCGCCGCACCCGCCCTCGCGGAGCCCGGAACCGGCCCCGGCGTCAGCGATCCCCCGCGGGCTTCGACCGAAGCCACGGTCGTCGCGATGCGGCACCAGGGCGGCCGGTTCGGAGCCTAGGAGACGGCGATCACCGACCCGCAGACGCCCTACCCGACGACGATCACCGGCACCGGCAGGACGTTCTCGACGGCTCAGATCGTGCTCAACGACCCGAGCTCGAGCAGCCCGGGCGACATCCTCACCTACTGCATCGATCTGGCCACTGAGACCGAGATCGGTGTGCACTATGAACTCGGCGACTGGTCTTCGGCGAACGTCCCGAACCTCGACTACGTCACCTACATCCTCAACAACTACTATCCGGTGGTGCCTGGAGCGCCGGCGCTGTCGACGGATGCCGAGAAGGTAGCAGCCGTGCAGGGTGCGATCTGGTACTTCACCGATCAGTTCGTCGTGCCGCGATTCGGCTACCTCGCGCAGCACGATGCGATCGCGGCGATCGTGGCGGCAACCCAGGCTGCCCTCTCCGGGGGAGCGACCCCCGCGCCGCCGCTTCCCACTCTGACCATCACACCCGACACTGCCACGGCGCCCACGACCGGTGACGTGGTGGGGCCGTTCGCGATCGGTGGGTCGGTGAGCTCTTCGACGCTCTCGACGCGGGGCATCGATGTGTTCTCGGATGCCGCTGGCACTGTCCCCGTCCCCGACGGCTCCTCGGTCGCGCAGGGCTCGTCGCTCTGGGCTCGCTACGCCGCGACGGTCGCCGATGAAGGATTCAGCCTGGAGACATCCCAGACCGTCGAGGCCGGAAACGTGTTCCTGTACGACGGCGGGAATCCCGGACGCACGAGCGCCCAGAAGCTGATCCTCGCCGCACAAGCCACGATCCCGATCCGCGCCAACGCGGCGATCACGCCGATGGCCGCCGGCCGGTTCGCCGCCGACGTGACAGTCACCGGTGCGGCCGCCGGCCTGCAGGGAGCCATCTCGGTGACGGCGCGGTGCGATGACGGAACGACGGTCGTCGAGAGTTCGGGAACGCTCGCCGCCGGCACCCCGGCGGGAACGACCCGGGTGGTGACCCTGTCGGCTGTGCCCGCCGGCGCAACGTGCACCGTCACGCAGACCGCCGACGGGCACACCGCCGGTGCGGTGCTGACCTCCACCACGACGGTTCCGGGATCCGTTGTTGCTGTGGCGAACTCCACGGTGTCGGCGACGGTCACCGACACGTTCGCACACCCGACGCCCACTCCCACCCCGACGCCTACCCCGAGTCCCACCTCGACCCGGCTACCCGACACCGGAGCCTCCGCGCCGCCGTCCTGGGGGATGCCGGCGGCTCTGCTGACCGCCGGGCTTGCCCTCATGGTTCTCGACCACGTTCGCCGGCGCTCGCGCGCATCACGCTAGCCAGGGTCGCCGGTGGCGAACTCAGCATGATCGGTGTCGTACAGCCGCCGCAGGAGCGGGAGAGCGGCGTCCTCGCGCCGAGATCGAGGAGTTAGCGACACGCCAGCGCCGGTCAGCTCTCCGGTGCCGCCGAGTCCTCGGCTGATCCGGGCGCTGCGGAGACTGCCGCAAGCTCCGCGACGAACTCGAGTTTGTCGAGTACGGGTGTGGACAGCACGAACGGGTAGAGATCGTCGTAGCCCATCGACCGGTTCATCATGTTCAGAGCGGTCGACAGCGGCATCCAGGTCTTGGTGACTCGCTCGCGGAACGATGCGGTCGATGCGGGGCGGAGCAGGCCGAATTCTTCGGCGGTCTGGATGCTGTCGCTGATGTGCAGGTAGTGGGCCCAGGTTTCGGCGAAGTCCTCCCACGGGTGCATCGTCGCGTACTGCGAAATGAAGTGCTGTTGCCAATCCGCGGGAGCACCCTCGGCGTAATGGCGATCGATCGCTGCTTGATAGTCCTCGGTCTCGTCACCGAAGAGCTCCCGCGCCCGGGCGCGAGTGTCGTCATCCGTGACCAGGAAAGACTCGTAGTAGTGCCCGATCTCGTGCCGGAAGTGACCGAGCATCGTGCGGTATGGCTCGTCGAGCATCGCGCGTACCTTTTCGCGGTGCGCGTCCTCGGCCTCGGCGAGGTCGATCGTGACGACGCCGTCAGCGTGCCCGATCGTGACCGGTTCCGCGACGCTCGACAGCAGGTCGAAGGCGATCCCGCGAGGGTCCTCGGTGCGATCGAGAATCGGGATGCCGAGCTCGTCGAGCTCCGCGATGAGGTGACGTTTGGCCCGCTCCGCGGGAGCGTAGTTCGAGATCCCCTTGAGGTCAGCGTCGTTGGGCCGGGTGCGGGTCAGGCCGCAGCTGAAACACAGGCCACCGGCATCCGTCGTGAGCCATGTGCATCCCGAGAGCCCGAGGTTCGCGCACACGTGCCAGACGGCACCCCGGGCGTCCGTGTAGGTGCGATCGTCGCCGTCGAGCGGCACGATGTCTCGCTCGGCGCGCGAGTAGCCGAGGGGCGTCTCGCACGAGACGCAGACGGAGTTCTCGAAGAACAGGCGATTGCCGCAGACCCGGCACGTGTAGGACTTCACGGGCGAATCCTCGCACACGAACGAGTCATCTCCGGAGGGGTTGCGCTCGCGCGATTCACTCTCGTGCGAATGTCGCAACGGCGCACGGATTCGGCGGCGCGCCGGGCGGAGGGGGCTGGATGCCGGGGTGTCGCGCACAGTCTGCGCCGTTGCGACACGGCATGGGCAGTCGGGCGGGGCGGGTGCTCGGGCGGGGCGGAGATCAGGGGGCGGGGGCGACGTCGACTGAGACGCGCAGGGTCGAACGCTTCGCGGTGGTGAAGATGATGCCCTTGACCGGGGAGACATCGCCGTAGTCCCGGCCCCACGCCACCGTGACGTAGCGGTCGTTCGCCCACTGGTCGTTGGTCGGATCGATCGCGAGCCACTCATCGGACCCGGGC
>NZ_JASBSF010000057.1 GCF_030149085.1 Microbacterium sp.
GCCCGGGGGGACCTCGGGGTGACGCCGGCGGCGGCGATCGTGACACTCCTCGACCGGCTGGCCCTCCGCGCAGACGCCGCGCGCATCGACGAGGCCGAACGGCAGCTCGTCGAGCTCGCGCCGGGGCTGCGGCCAGACGAACTCTCCAAGCTCCTCGCGCGCGTCGAGGCCCACCTCGATCCCGATGGTGTGGAACCGCGGCACGAGGATGCCAGGGCGCAGCGCTCTCTCGTTATCCAGGAGCGCGACGGCATGGTGACGCTCACGGCAAAACTGGATGCCGAGACCGCGGCGCCCGTGAAGACGGCGATTGAAGCGATGGTGACCCAGGTCTTGCGCCGCAACGAGCATGCATCCACCGACGAGCGCGACCTGCGATCCGTGAAGCAGCTTGCCGCAGACGCGTTGGCGGACCTGTGTCGGCACGGATTGAGCTGCGACCGTGTCCCCACGGGCCCTGCAACCACCGTCGTCGTGCGTATGAGTCTTGAGGAACTGCAGAGCGGAATCGGGGCTGCCACGATCGACGGTCTCGATCAACCGGTTTCGGCAGGAGCCGTCCGCCGGCTCGCGGCCGACGCCCAAGTTATCCCGTGTGTGCTGGGTGGCGAGAGCGAGATTCTCGACTGGGGAAGGCTCAAGCGTTTGTTCACTCCCGCCCAGAAGCTTGCGCTCGCAGGAAGAGACGGCGGATGCATCTTCTGCGGCGCCCCGCCGGGGTGGTGCATTGTTCATCACGCGAAGTGGTGGGAACGAGATACCGGTCCAACCGACCTCGAGAATGGCGTGCTCCTGTGCACCGGGTGTCACCATCGGGTTCACGACGATGGATGGGATGTCGAGATTGAGAGCACCGGCCCGACTGGGCGGGTCTGGCTCGTTCCGCCTGCGTGGATCGACCCCGCCCGGACGCCCCGCCTCGCGGGCAGCTCCCGCCTCGCCCTCACTGCCTGAGCGTTCCGACGCTGGTCCGGGCGGCAGGGGGCCATCGGGTACGATGGACAGGCTGTTCTGGTGACGTGTCTGAGCGGCCTAAGGAGCACGATTGGAAGTCGTGTGTGCGTGCAAGCGCACCGTGGGTTCAAATCCCACCGTCACCGCCAGAACGAAGGCCCCGACTCCCCTAGAAAACACTGGGGAGGCGGGGCCTTCGTCATGTCCGGGGGAGGGGTTGCAGTAACGCAGCGGTAACAGAAATCTCGCGCGCCGGGAGACTCACTCTCACGATGGGCCTTGACCCTTGATCGTGGACACGGTGTCGGGTGGGTTATGCCGCTTCCGCGAGGGTAGCTGATCTCGCGGCTTCGTAGACGTTCTCGTAGGTGTTCGGGGTGATGTTGCCGATCGCGGAGTGGCGTCGGCGGGTGT
>NZ_JASBSF010000061.1 GCF_030149085.1 Microbacterium sp.
CGCCGACGCTGCACCGTACTTTCGCATCTTCAACCCGGAGCTGCAGGCCGCCAAGTTCGATCCCGACGGGGCCTACGTGGGCCGGTGGGCTCCTGAGCACACCGGTGTTGACGCACCGGAACCGATCGTCGACCTCAAGGCCACCCGCGACGCCGCCCTCGCCGCCTACGAGACGGTCAAGAGTTCACGCTGACTACCCGGCAAGGCTCGAGAGCGCGAGGGCACGAAAGACGTTCACCAGAGCGCACACCAGGAGAACGGCGGAAACGGGCGTCCAGAGCGCCCGCTCGATGCGGCTCCGCGAAATCCCGTTCATCGCCGTGGCGATCGCGAAGAGCGCGACGAGCACCCACAGCACGACGATCTGCCACGAATCGGGAACGGGCCCGGCAAGCGCGGGGATCGCGAGGGCAAGGAAGAACCACGCCACCAGCGCCCAGATCACTGCAGCGACGCCGCTGGAGACCCGCTGCGCCGGCGTGAGCGTCGCGGATGCGCCGCCGTACGCCGCTTTCCCCCACGGCACCCCCGCTGCGAGCGCGACCTGAAATCCGACGAGCACAATGAGCAGGACGACAGCGACCCAGGCCGCGACCGGAGCGAGAGCTTCCATTGCGCGCTTCAGCGGTCGGGTTCGCCCGAGAGAAGCCCGCGCAGCCAGTCGCGGGCCTCGACGAACACGTCATCGGAGTACCGGTCGGGGTAACGGATGATCGCGTGGTCGGCGCGGGGGTAGGAGCCGAGGAAGATCACCTTGGGGCTGAAACGCCGCAGCCCCAGCAGAGCATCGGCCATGCG
This sequence comes from Microbacterium sp., assembly GCF_030149085.1. Taxonomy (GTDB): domain Bacteria; phylum Actinomycetota; class Actinomycetes; order Actinomycetales; family Microbacteriaceae; genus Microbacterium. The sequence goes on from NZ_JASBSF010000061.1 coordinate 799, forward strand.
CTCGTCCATGATGTGCCCGTCGGCGTCGATCACGAATCGATAGCGGCCCAGGGCATCTCCGATGGGCCGGGAGGCAAGCAAGCTCAGGTTGATCCCGCGGGTCGCGAACTGCTCGAGCATCTCCAGCAGCGCACCAGGGTGATCGTCGGGCAGCTCGGCGATCAGCGAGGTCTTGTCGGCACCGGTCGGCTCGGGCGGCGCCACCGTCCGGCTGACGAGCACGAACCGCGTCACGGCCTCGGCGTTATCGCCGATCCCCTCCGCCAGAAGCTCGACGTCGAGGTGCTCCAGGATGCCGGGAGCGGCGATCGCGGCATCCGCATCAGAGGTGCCGTCGATGAGCCCGACAGCGCTCGCGACGTTCGATGCTGCAGGGATATGCGCATGGGCGGGCAGGGTCGCCGTGAGCCACCGCAGGCACTGGGCGTAAGCCACGGGATGCGCAGCCACCAGCGACACATCCTCGAGTCGCGTGCCGGGTCGGCCCACCAGCACGAACTCGACGGGAACGAGGTACTCGCCGACGATCCGCAGTCCGGGCATCGTCGCGAGGGCGTCTTGCGCGGTCGAAACCCCACCGTCGACCGAGTTCTCGATCGCGATCATCGCGGCATCCGAGCGGCCCTCGACGACATCCGCGAGCGCTTCGCCGACGTTGCGCACCGGCCGCCAGTTCTGGCCGCGCGCCTCGGGCACCTGCGCGAGCGCTGCCTCGGTGAAGGTTCCCGCGGGCCCGAGGAAGCTGTAGGTGCGGCGGGTGTCGGGCACGGCCGTGCTCGCGTTGAAGGTCACGGCCACCCAGCCTAGACCGGGGTGTGCTCTGGCGGGGAGTCCTGGGGCGTGGCGGCCGGGCGTCGGCGATCACGGAACGCGCCGTAGAACATCCACACCGCGTAGCCGCAGAGGGCCGCGACCGCCAGGGGCAGCATCACGGCCCGCACCGGCCCGGTGAGCACGTAATTCACCCACCCGACCAGCGGCACCGAATACCAGAGTCGTCCACGGATCTGATCGGCGATCACGGGCGTGGAGTCCGCGACGTCGTTCGCATCCCCTCGCGTGACGAAGGCAGCGGTGCCATCGGCCGTGCTCTGCGCACCGATGACCCGGTGCGTGGCAACCTCGGCCTGACCCGACTCGAGCTGGAAGGTGATGATGTCACCAGTCCGAATCTCAGCCGGGTCGACCGGACGGGTGACGATGAGGGTTCCGACCGGCAGAGCGGGCTCCATCGACCGCCCCGTGATCGTATAGGCGGTCGCCCCGAAAACCGCGGGCACGACCACGACGACTGCCACCACCAGCGCGACCACGGCGAACAGGCCATAGGCGAGGCCGCGGCCGACGTACCAGCGCAGTGGACGGTCCCGGTCGGCCAGATGCCCCACCGGCGCTGGGATCGGCGTGGGCGCCGGGGTCGGCGCCGGATTCGGAGACGAGAGCGTCACGATTCCCGCCTCCGCATGCTCAGCGCGATCGCGCACGCAACCAGCCCACAGGCAACGACCCCGGCCGCCGCGGCGACCGTCACGACCGGCACCTCTCCGCCGGTCCCTCCCAGGGCCGACTGCGAGGTACCGCCGGGGAAAGCCGCGAGGATGTCAGGATTCACCGGGCACCCGCCCACGAGCGTGGGGACGCCGGTGTCGCTGAGATCGACCAGGATGTCCATCCTCAGCGCGGTGTCTTGCGCCGTCGTGAGGTCGGGCGCGAGCGACACCGTCAGCGGGATGCCGACCACGGCGCCCTCGGCGAGCACCGTCTGCGGTGCGAGTGCGCGGCAGGTCGGGATGCTCGAGAGGCTGACATCCTCACCGTCGGGCCCCGCGACCGCGGTCGAGGCGAGCAGCACCGGATCGGTGGATGCCGCGTTGCCGGCGTAGACCGCGACGACGGTGTTGCCGGGGCGAGCGGCACGGATGTAAAGGGTTGCGGTCGTGGAGGCGCCGGGCACCGGCATCCACGACGTCGGGAACACGGATGCCGGCGGCGTCGCCGACCATGTGACACCGTCGGTCGAGTACTCGACCGGGGCAGGCGGAGCAGCAGTGGGCACCGCGTCGGCGGCGTGCGCCGCGGTGGGGAGGACAAGCACCGCGGCGAGTGTGACCAGCACCGTGAGGACCATCCTGAGGAACGTCGCGACCGCGATCCGCGTCACGCACCCACCCCTCACCACGGTGCCACCTCCCCGCATACGACGTTGGGATACCACATGTCATTGACGAGCGTGGCCGTGAACTGGGCGACAGGCAGCGTTCCGCCTTGGATCACATAGAACGTGTAGGTCCCGAGCGGCAGCGGCGGGTCCACGTTCTGAAGATCGGAGGAGCCGAGTGTCGGACGCCCGTTGTTCCCCAATTCGTCACCCGAGAACGACTTCACGATCTGGCCCCAGACAGGGTCACCAGCGCGCACTGTGTACTCGACCGGCAGATAGGGCGCGCCGTCCGGTAGCAAGAAGTCGACGGCATCCTCATAGCCCACGTACCACGGGTCGGTTGTCGGTTCGCAGATGCCGACCGGCACGGGTTCATACTCCACGTGGACAGTCGCGTAGGCACTGGCGGTCGCCGACCATCCGCCCCGCTGCGCGTAGGGCATGAAGCTGACATACACCGACTTCCCGTCTGCCGACGCAGGAACACTCGCCATACTGACTCGCACACACACGAGCGCGGTGGCACCGTCCGCGAGCGCCGGAAGCGTCACGGCACCCCCGCTGACCTCGGTGTACGTGAGACCGTCACACGACGTCGCTGTCTTCGACGCAGCCCACGACGTGGTGACGATGCCCGCGATGTTGTGGCCAGGGATGATCCACGCAGAGGCGCTCCACTGTGGCGCTCCCGCCACGGAGCTGACGACGAACGCGACGTCGGCCTGCGTCGCGGCTCCCCCGACACTCGTCATCGTGGCCGAGGACGGGCCCGAGTTGGTGGCGGTGATCCCGAACGGGGCACCGGCAATCGACAGCGTCGCCGGGGCTGTTGCCCCCCAATATGCGGCGGCGGCGACCGGCGCACCGATGACGAGCGCTGCCGCTACACCGAGGACGGCCATCGGACGACCACGCCTCGCGGGATGATCCCCGCGCTTCGATCGTCGAAGTCTCACGGTTGCACTCCCGTCACGGTCAGCGTCACGGATGTCGTTGCGCTGACGCCCACGCTCGCTTCGAGTGGCAGCGACGCCGATGCGCACAGGGTGTAAGAATCGCCCGGATCCAGCGTGGCGAGCGTCGCCGTGGTGGACGTCAGCGGCGTCCCCGGCTGGCAGTCTCCCTGCACCAGCCCCACGTTGATCACAAGGGCCTCGGCGAACGCGTCCGCGCTGACACGACTCACCGTAACCGCCAGGGGAACCGTGCCGGTGTTTTCCACGGCACCGTTGCCGAATCGCATAGAAGAACTACCGGGGTAGACGGCGCTCACCGTGCTGGACAGCCACACCGGCGCCGTCACCTCCAGCGACGCAGTGCCGGACGTGACGGTGATGCCCTCCGAAGCTTCCGCGTCGTTCCAGTACGCGAGGCTGCCCTGCGCCACCGAAACTCCGGCGACGAGCGCCGCCGTCGCAAGCAGGGCCCCGGTGAGCAGACGTCGACGGGGGCGACGGCTCTCGTTCATGGCATCCCTCACGACTCGCCCGCTCCACTCTCGTTCGCGACCTGTGTGATGAGCAGCTCTCCGGCAGCGACCGAGATCGTGCCGCCCTGCCCGGCGTTGTTCAGCGCGTCACCGCGCGCCCAGGTGAGCGTGAAGCTCAGCGTCAGCGTGCCGCTGCCGGTCACGTTCCACACGCCTGCGGTGCCCGAGGGCTCCGCGACACCGGTGATGTCTTCGGCCGTGACGACGTAGTTCGCGCCGGCCGGTTGGGTGATCGCCCCCGGGTTGAATTCGACCGTCGCGGCGAGGGAGTCCCCCTCCATCACGACGTCGAACTCCTGCGTGTAGGTCAGGGACGTGCCCGGGGCGGCGTGGAAGGCGGAGGTCACGGGGAGTCCCTCCGACGTCCATGCCGCGTCCCCCGCGCTCAGTTCGAGACCTCCCGTCTGGAAGGTCATCGCACCACCCTGTTCCTGCACCTCCCAAAACGCCATCGATCCGCTCCCGCCCAGGCACAGCGCACCCGCGACGCACAGCGCCAGAGCGCCGACGAGGATGCGCTTCATGGGGAGGCCTTTCGGGCAGGCGGGAGCGGGGAAGGCTTCGAGAGGGCGCGGATGCCTCGGATTAGACCGGCGGGGTGGAAGGCGTCGACATCGGCTCCGGGACCTGCTGAAGGGTGATCGTCGTGTTCGAGATATCGACGTGGCTGAACATCGCCCCGCCCTCCTGCACGTTCGATCCCTCCGGCCAGTCGATTGTGACGGTGACGATGAGGTCGCCAATTCCCGAGCCGGTGATGTTGTAGACACCGGGCGTGGTGGTCTCTTGCACCCCGACTCCGGAACCAGGCTTAGCGGTCAGCGTGTAGCTGACGTTGAGCGCCGCATTCACCCCAGCGGTCGTGTCGAGGCCGTCGGGGCCATCGGTGGCGGTCAATGTCCCCATCTCGGGCGTCACGCTCACGAAGAGGTTGGTACCACCCATCTCGATGCGCTCTTCCTCGGTGTAGACCAGCGTGTCTCCCGGGACGACACGAATATTGCTGAAGTCCTCGTTGCTCGGCAGCGTCTCACCGTTGACGGTCCACGTCTTCGCGCGACCTGCCTGCATCGTCAGCCAACCGGTCTGAAAGTTGATTGCCCCGCCGTCTTGCTGCACCTGCCAGTAAGCGAGCGAACCCGCACCGCCCATGAGAAGCGCACCCGCGACGCCCACCGCGATCGTGCCCTTCACCGCCTTGTTCATCTTTTTCATGAGGAGCCTCTTTCGTGAGTGTGTGTTGCGTTGTCAAAACCCACGACAGACGCTACGAACACCGGATGCCTCGCCGACGGCGCTTCTCCCACCGGCTCCAGTGGTTTCTCATGCGACGCCCGCTCCGCGGTCAGTCCACGTCAGAATCAGCGTCGAGAGCACGCTCGGGATCACCGTCAGGCTCCACGTCTCGATCGAGCTGGCGCGAGGCGACACGGACGATCCCGATCACGGCGACCAGCAGCCATCCGGCGATCACCAGCGCGATCGCGACGATCCACCCAGACTCCATTCGGCAGAGGCTACGTGGGCTCCGGCCGGGCTCGAGGTCACTTCAGCCCCCGAGGTCGGTGGTTCTACCGTCGACGGTGACCGTCGCGAGCCGTCCACGATCGGCGGGCAGCAATCGTCCGACGAACTGCGCGCGCGTGGATGCCAGTAAAGACGTCATCTCGCGTGCGAGGTCGTCGAGGTCGGTGTCCACGATCGGCGCGTCGCTGTCGTCGAGCAGCACGACATCCACACCCCGCTCGCGGGCGGCGCGCACCGCCTCGACGAGGGGCGAGCGCGCGAGAGCACCGGCCCGGTATTCGTCGCGCAGTTCGCCATCCAGCGCGAGGCACCGACGCTGCTCGTCGATACTCAACGGCTCACCTCGGGCGATCATCCGCAGCGTCGGCGCGATGCGCTCTTCCAGAGCCGCAGCGCGTTCTTCGACCTCGGCGCGCGAGGCCGCCTCCCACGCGGTGCGGCGGGTCACGTCCACAGTGCGCGCGAGCAGCGCCCTGGTGCGATGCTGCATCCGGTCGACGGCGATCAGCAGTGCGGATGCCAACACGACGAGCACCACCGGGCGCAGTGCGACGTTCGCCAGCAGCGCGAGCGGCGCTCCCTCGGCGATCCCCGCGACCACGACGACGGCGACAAGTCCCGCCAGTCCCATCAGCGCGGCTCCCGCACGCGAGCGGAGGGCGAGCGCGACGAGCAGAAAAGCGGCCGCGGTGACGAACCACATGTCGGCGTACGTGAACGGCACGAGCGTGGCGCCGATCACAACGGTCGCCACCGTGCTCACGACGAAGACGAGCGCGCGCGCAGGGCTCGGCAGGTTCGTCTTCGAGAAGCGCAGAATCTCAGAGGACGCAAGCACGCCGAGCAGAATCAGGATCGGTGCCCACCAGCCTGCGCCGATCGATGATCCTGCGGCCGGGCCGACAGACAGTGCAGCGAGCGCGACGGCGAGCGCACTGGCGGCCTGTCCCGCGACGAAGATCACGGCAATCGCGACGAGTCCGCGCTCAAGGGCCCGCTGATCGCCCGCCGCCAGCGCAGCGGAGGGGCGGGCCTCGGCGCGTCCCATCGCCTGCCAGCCCAAAACGACGCGCGTGCCCGCGCCGGGCCGCGAGTCCACCTGCGCGTAGCCACCGGGTACGTCACGCACCCGCTGCTCGATACTCACCCGCACGCCCAACCGGTCGTCGCGCAGTGCCGCGCGGTCGAACCCGACGCCGTCGTCGACGACCTCGATCTCGATGCGTTCCGGGGTGGCCGACAGGGTGAGTCGGATGTCTGCCCCCGCGCCCGCGTGTCGCGCGCTGTTGCGCAGTGCCTGACGGGTCGCGGCGACCAGCGCCTCGACCGCCACGCCGGGTACCTCACCGGGGTCGTCGGCCCGCACCTCGAACGCGACGCGGCTACGTCCCGCATCGAGTTCGCCACGAATCTCGGCGACGGCATCCGCGAGCGCCTCACGCAGGCCCGACCGCCCGTCATGGATCTCGTGGGTCAGCGCCGCCATCGCGCCTACCGCCGTCTTCGCCTGACGCGTGAGCGCCTCACGGGGCACCTCGATGCCCGATCCCGCGACGGCGAGGGTCGTCAGGACCTCGTCGTGCACGACCGCGGCCGCTCGCCGCCGCGCGGACAAACGGGCACGCTCAGCAGCCTCTTGCGCGCCGGTGCACGAGGCAGTGGATGCCGCGGCATCCAGCTCGCGACTGATCGAGAGCACATGCCCGCAGATGACGCAGATCACCGCCCCGGTCAGCGCGACCTGCGAGTCGTTGACGATGGTCTCGGCGCTCAACCCACCGATCGACAATCGGTAGACAAGGGTGCTGATGGTCGCGAAGGCGAGCGTCGCCCAGGCGACCCGCAGTCGCCCCACGAGCAGAGCCGCCGCGATCGCCGCGGCGCTCGGGGTGAGCATCCAGGGCACGTGGTCCACGCCGCCGGCCTGCAGCGCGGCGATCGGGAACGCGAGGATCATCGCGACGTAGACGGCCAGGCTCATGGTCGCGGCGGTCCGCAGCATCCGCTCGCCGAACCACGGCGCAAGCACTCCCGACAGGATGAACGCGACGCTGGCGGCTCCGCCGATGGCGAGATACCAGCCCGGCAGGCCGCGCTCGACATCCCCGAGCAGTAGTCCCCACGTGATCGCGGCTGTCATCAGCGCGATGATCGCCGCGCTAACGGCGACGACTCGGCGTGCGGCGAGCTCGGAGGGGCCCACGCCCGGCGCTCCGCGAGTGCGCCTGCGCTCGATCCCGTCAGTCACGAATCGGTGCCGGGATCAGCCCGTCTTCGACGCTGCGCTGGTAGAGGTCGATCTTCGTGGCCGCGGGGCGACCGAGCTGCTGGTACACCGAACGGATGCGCTTGAGGTGATCGAGCACCGTGTTCTCGCTGACGAACAAGCGCTCGCCGACCTCCTTCGCTCCCAGTCCCGAGGCGTATGCCGACAGCACCTCGCGCTCGCGGGATGTCAGAGGCGCAGCCTTCAACAGCGGATCGGTGTCGAGGGCCGACGCCCATTCACTCGTCGCGACCATCTCGCCGCGGGCAGCCTGTTCGATCGCGCCCAGCAGTACCGGGCTCGGCGCGGCCTTTCGGACGATGCCGAGTGCCGCGGTGCGCGAGGCATCCCGCACGAGATAGGGGTTCTCGGCCGAGGTCAGCACGAGCACTTCGGCGCCCCAGCTGCGGACGGCCTCGACGTTCTCGCTCGGGCTCGAGCCGTCGCGCAAATTCAGATCGAGAAGCACCAGGTCGGCATCCGGCATCGGGCGGACGAGGTCTGCAACCGAGGCGACGTGGCGTTCGAAGACGAGATGCTCGGACGCATCGACCAGCCCGCGCACGGCGAGAGCGATCAACTCGTGGTCGTCGACGATCGCAGTGCGCGCGGGAACAGCCATGGAAAGAGTATCGCGCACACGCGCAAACCAGGCAGACTGGTGCCATGAGTCGCGCAGGATTGCCCGCCGAACCGTCCGACCTCATCGACATCGATGAGCTGACCAACGCGTACTACGACCTGAAACCGGATGTCTCGATCCCGGCGCAGAAGGTCGTGTTCGGCACGAGCGGCCACCGCGGCTCGTCGCTGAGTACGAGCTTCAACGAGGACCACATCCTCGCCACGACGCAGGCGATCGTCGACTACCGCGCGACACAGGGCATCTCCGGACCGATCTTCCTCGGTCGTGACACGCACGGGCTGTCCCTTCCCGCCGAACGCACGGCCATCGAGGTGCTCGTCGGCAACGCCGTCGAGGTGCTCGTGGATTCCCGCGACGCCTGGGTCCCGACCCCGGCGCTCAGCCACGCGATCCTCACCTACAACCGCGGTCGCGCGCTCGATGATCCGGCACGCGCCGACGGCATCGTGGTGACCCCGAGCCACAACCCGCCTCGTGACGGCGGCTTCAAGTACAACCCGCCACACGGTGGCCCCGCCGACACGGATGCCACATCGTGGATCGCCGCGCGCGCGAACGAGCTGATCGCCGCAGGCCTTGCGGGCGTGCACCGCACCCCGTTCTCGAACATCGACCGCTCGACGCTGGGCACGTATGACTTCCGCGACGGGTACGTGCGAGACCTGGTGAACATCATCGACCTCGACGCGATCCGACGCGCCGGCATCCGGATCGGCGCCGACCCGCTCGGTGGGGCATCGGTCGAGTACTGGGCGCTCATCGCCGAGATGTACGAGCTCGAGATGACGGTCGTCAACCCCGAGGTCGACCCGACGTGGCGCTTCATGACCCTGGACTGGGACGAGAAGATCCGGATGGACCCCTCCTCCCCCTCGGCGATGGCGTCGCTCGTCGCCAAGCGCCACGACTACGACATCCTCACCGGCAATGACGCGGATGCCGATCGCCACGGAATCGTGACCCCGGACGCGGGCCTCATGAACCCGAACCACTTCCTCGCGGTGGCGATCGACTACCTGTTCTCACACCGCGACGGATGGTCGAAGGATGCCGCGATCGGTAAGACGCTGGTGTCGTCGATGATCATCGATCGTGTCGCGGAGTCGCTTGGACGCACCCTCGTGGAGGTGCCCGTCGGCTTCAAGTGGTTCGTTCCGGGCCTCATCGACGGCTCGGTCGCCTTCGGCGGCGAGGAGTCCGCGGGCGCCTCGTTCCTGCGGTTCGACGGTGGGGTCTGGACCACCGACAAGGACGGCATCATTCTCTGCCTGCTGGCATCCGAGGTCCTCGCGGTGACCGGCAAGACCCCCTCGCAGCGGTACGCCGAGCTCGAGGCCGAGTTCGGAGCCTCCGTCTATCAGCGCGTGGATGCCCCGGCGACCCCGGCGCAGAAGGCGGCGCTCGCCAAGCTCTCCCCCGACGTGGTGACGGCGATCGAGCTCGCCGGCGAGCCCATCACGGCAAAGCTCTCGCACGCTCCCGGCAACGGCGCAGCGATCGGCGGACTCAAGGTGCAGACCGCAAGCGCGTGGTTCGCCGCGCGCCCCTCCGGCACCGAGGACGTCTACAAGCTGTATGCCGAGTCGCTGAAGGGCGAAGAGCACCTGCGCCAGGTGCAGGAAGAGGCGCGCGCGGTCGTGGCGGCAGCCCTTGCAGGGATCTGATCCCGCGGTTCCCAGCCTGCTCTGATCAGCGGGCACGGCGCCTGACCCGCGGCAGGAAGCTGGCGAGAACGCCCAGTGTCGAGCCGACGATCGTGTCGATGAGGCGCTCGAGCGCGACATCCAGCGACCCGATGTCGCCCGTGGCCGCGCCCGTCAGCAAGAGCACGAGCGGAGTGATGAGGATCAGCGCCAGTGCGTAGTTGCGCGTGATGAACAGTTCGATCAAGAACTGCAGCAGCCCGAGCACGACGGCGACCCACAGCGGGATCCAGGGCACGAAGGTGAAGGCCAAATAGAACGCCGCGCCCAGCACGGTGCCGACCATACGGTGGATGCCGCGCCCGATGATCTGCTCGCGCTCGACCGAGATCCCCACGACCACGACGCCCGCCGCGACGATCCAGTATGAGCGCACCGGGTCGATGATGATGCCCGCTGCCGCTCCGACCGCCGCGACCAGGACCGTGCGCGACAAGAGTGTCAGACCGCGTTCCTCCCAGGCAGGGACAGGCAGGAGTTCGCGCAGTGGCCGCCCGCCCTCGCGATGGCGCCGCAGGACGATCGGGGAGATCGACAACATATACGCGAAAAGGCATCCACCCGCGATCGCGGCCAGGAGGGGCAGAGTGTCGGTGCCCGGCTTCACAGCGACGACGTGCGCGACCATGCCGTACACGAGGATGAAGAACATCACGCCGGGCGGTCCGAGGCTGAAGCCGAAGACGAACACGGCGGCGAGCGCCGCAACGACGACGAGACCGATGAGCGTCGACGCGGTCGATCCGCCGAGAACTGCGCCGAGGGCCGCACACCCGAGCAGCCCGACGGCGACGAACGGCAGCACTTTGACACGCTCGATCGGCAACAACGCCGCGCCGTAGAGCGCGGTGAACGAGCCGACCGCAGCCAGGTAGCCGATGTGCGGATCACCGAACGCGATCGCGACGAGAATCGGGGCCATCAGCGCGATCGCCGCCTGGAGCGCGTGCGGCCAGCGCGGTCCGCCCGGCGGGCGCAACGTGATCAGGCTCTTCAGCACGTCTCGCATCGGCACAATCCTAGGGAGCGCGCGAGCAGGTCCACGGGCGGGGATCTCGTCACGCGCCGCCGCACGTGTTCGGGGACGCGCGGCGATGCTGTCGAATGGGGGAAGAATGGATCTCATGAGTTGGCTTGTCACCGGCGGTGCCGGCTACATCGGTGCCCATGTCGTCCGCGCGCTCGCCTCGGCGGGTCTGTCCCCCGTCGTGATCGACGACCTCTCCAGCGGGCACGCCGCCTTCGTCCCCGAGGGCGTGCCCTTTGTGAGGGCATCCATCCTCGACCGCGAGGCACTGGAAGCCACCATGCGCGAACACGGCGTCGAGGGCGTCATCCATGTCGCCGGTTTCAAGTACGCGGGCGTCTCGGTGCAGCGCCCCCTGCACACGTACGCGCAGAACGTCGAAGGTACCCGGGTCGTTCTCGAGGCGATGGCCGCGGCGGATGTCTCGAACATCGTCTTCTCGTCGAGCGCCGCCGTCTACGGCACTCCCGATGTGCCGCTCGTGACCGAAGACCTGCCCAAGCGCCCCGCGTCGCCCTACGGCGAGTCGAAGCTCATCGGTGAGTGGCTGATCGCCGACCAGGCCCGCGCGACCGCGGACTCGGCAGCCCCGCTGCGCCACACGTCGCTGCGCTACTTCAACGTCGTCGGCTCGGCGAATCCCACGGTCTATGACACGAGCCCGCACAACCTCTTCCCGATCGTGTTCGAAAAGCTCATCGCCGGCGAGACGCCGCGCATCAACGGCGACGACTACGACACCCCCGACGGCACGAACGTGCGCGACTACGTCCACGTCGGCGACATCGCCGCGGCTCACGTCGTCGCCGCGCAGCGCCTGGCAGCCGGCGAACCGGTCGAGGCCGCCTACAACCTCGGCTCGCAGAACGGGCTGAGTGTGAAAGAGATCATGGATGCCATGGCCCGCGTCACCGGCGTGGACTTCACGGCCGAGATCGGCCCCCGCCGCCCGGGCGACCCCGACCGCATCGTCGCCACCGGCGAGCTGGCGGCACGGGACCTCGATTGGCAGATGCGCTACACGGTCGACGAGATGGTGCGCACCGGCTGGGAAGCGCGCCAGAACGCGAGCTGAGCGCGCGGGACCGACAGCCTACGCGGACTCGCGCCAGATGACGGGCGTGGGGAGCAACTGCCCCGCGTCGGGGACGTCCTGGCCCGCAAGCTGAGCGAGAACCGTCGCTGCCGCCGCACGGCCCACTCCCTCGGCTGGCTGATGGACCGTTGACAGGGCGGGAACCGTCCGCCGCGCCCACGTGCTGTCATCGAACCCGACGACGCCGATATCGCGGGGAACCCGACGCCCGGAGGCCTTGATTGCCTCGATAGCACCCGCGGCCACGGCATCCGAAGCCGCGAAGACTCCCTCGATATCCGGCGCGCGCTGCAGCAACCGCGTCATACCGGCAACACCGTCGGCATAGGAGTACAGCTCGACCTGCTCGATGAGATCCGGGGCGAAGTCCTCTCCCATCGCATCGCGGAAACCCGCGAGGCGGTCGGCACCAGAGTCGCGGTCCAGGGCGGCGGCGATCATCCCGATACGACGGCGACCGGTCTGACGGAACCGCAGCGTGAGGGCGCGTGCCGCCCCTCTGTTATCCACTCCGACCCAGGCGGCATTGATGCCCGGCGGATGCCCGACGAAGGCCGCGGGAAGCGCGAGACGCTCGACGACATCCGTGATGGGATCCTCGTGGCGCGCAGAGACGATCACGACGCCGTCGACGAAGCCGCCGGACAGGTACCGGGCCACACGGTCGGTGTCGCGCACCGAGTCCACCACGAGACACACCATCTGGTAGTCGGCATCCGAGAGAGTCGCATTCGCACCGAGCATGATGCCACCGATGTTCGGGTCCTCCAGGAACAGCGCGTGCGGCTCGTGCACGATGAAGCCCACCGCCTGCGTGCGCTGGCGAACGAGGTTTCGGGCGGCGTTGTTGGGGACATAACCCACGTCTCGGATGGCTCGCTCGATCGCTTCGCGAGCGGCATCCGACACGTATCCACCGTTGAGAACCCGGCTCACGGTGCCCCGCGAAACGCCGGCTGCTCGGGCCACATCATGCACGGTGCTGCGACGCGGCGGAACCCCCGGATGAGCCATGGTCGACAGCCTATCGAGGGTCGGGACTTGACACTCGGGCGCCGCTCATGACAATCTGTGCACGTTCACACATTTTTGTCAGGGTTCTCTGAGACTCGAATGTGTGCACGTGCACAGATTCGCAAAGGAGCGCCACCGGATGCCCGCCGCCACCGTCGCCGACCTCGTCCCGACCCCGGGAGTGCTGTTCGGGTGCGACTACAACCCCGAGCAGTGGGACAGCGCCACCTGGCGCGAGGACATGGCGCTGATGCGCGACGCCGGCATCGACCTGGTCGCGATCAACATCTTCGGGTGGTCGGCCATCAATCCCGCCCCCGGCGTCTGGGACTTCACCGATCTCGACGCGATGATGGATCTGCTGCACGAGAACGGCATCCGCGTGAACCTCGGCACCGGGACCGCCTCACCCCCGCCGTGGCTGAGCGCCGCGCACCCCGAGACCCTGCCGATGGCCGTCGACGGAACCCGCCGCTACCCCGGGGGACGCCAGGCGTTCTGCCCGAGCTCACCGATCTATCGCGAGCACGCGGCACGCCTGGTCGAGACCGTCGCTGAGCGTTATGGCGCCCACCCCGCGCTGGCCCTCTGGCACGTCTCGAACGAGATCGGCTGCCACAACGCGCTGTGCTACTGCGACGAAAGCGCCGGCGCCTTCCGCTCCTGGCTGCAGTCGCGCTACGGAACCATCGACGCCCTCAACGCGGCGTGGGGAACCAACTTCTGGAGCCAGCGCTACACCGACTGGGCGCAGGTCCTGCCCCCGCGCGCGACGCTGTCGCTGCGAAACCCCGCGCAGTTGCTGGACTTCTCACGGTTCAGTTCGGACGCGGGGCTCGAGCTGTACCGCGCCGAGGCCGAGATCATCCGCCGACACAGCGCCGCCCCGGTCACGACCAACTTCATGGTCACCGCCCACATCCGCACGCAGGACTACTGGACCTGGGCTGGCGAGATGGATGTCATCGCCAACGACCACTACCTCGATCGGCGCCTCCCGGATCCCGCTGCCGAGCTGTCCTTCGCCGCCGACCTCACGCGAGGCTTGGCGGGTGGTGAGCCCTGGCTGCTCATGGAGACCTCGACGAGCGCCGTGAACTGGCAGCCATACAACCTCGCCAAAGCGCCGGGCGAAGTCGTCCGAAACGTGGCGAGCCACATCGCCCGCGGCGCCGATGGCATCTGCTTCTTCCAGTGGCGGGCCTCAGCCCAAGGCGCTGAGAAGTGGCCTCGGCCCCATCGCCGACCTCGTCCACGAGCTGGGAATGCAGTTCGGCCTCTGGTTCGAACCCGAGATGGTCAACCCCGACTCACAGCTGGTCCGGGAGCACCCGGACTGGATCCTGAGCCGCGACGCTGATCCCGCGCTCTGGCGCCATCAGCTTGTGCTTGATCTGACGCGCCCCGAGGCGTGGGAGCACGTCCTCGAACAGATGGATGCCGTCATCACGCGAACCGGCGTCGATGCCATCAAGTGGGACCACAACCGCGACCTGCACGCGGCCGTGTCGCGGGCGACGGGACGGGCGAGCGTGCACGCGCAGGTCGAGGCCGTCTACTCCCTCATGGATGAGCTGCACAGACGGCATCCGGCACTGGAGATCGAGTCGTGCGCGAGCGGCGGAGCCCGCGTCGACCTGGGCGTCCTTGAGCACACGCAGCGTGTGTGGGCATCCGACACCAACGACCCCATCGAACGGCAGGCGATCCAGCGCTGGACAGGGCTTCTGCTGCCCCCCGAACTGGTCGGCGCGCACATTGGCCCCGAGCGCGCTCACACGACCCACCGCAGCGCATCACTCGGGTTCCGGATGGCCACTGCCCTGTTCGGGCACGCCGGCATCGAGTGGGATCTCGCCGAGTGCACGGATGCCGAGCTCGACGCCCTCCGCGCCTGGAGCGCGCTGTATCGCGAGCTGCGGCCGCTGCTGCACGCCGGCACGACGGTGCGCGCCGATCTTCCCGGAGAGGCGAACCTTCTCCACGGCGTGGGGGCGCCGGATGCCGCTCATGCCGTCTTCGCCTGGGTGCAGCTGGCGACGGGCCCGGATGCCGCAGCGATGCGCATCCCGATACCGGGCTTGGATCCGGCATCCCGATACCTAATCCGCGAACGCGATGAGCTCACGAGCGCCGATCCGCACCAGGTGCTCTCGCCAGCGTGGCTGGACGGGCCGCTGTCGGCATCTGGCGCGATGCTGTGCGAGGCGGGGCTGCCTCTTCCGGTCATGAACCCTGGGAGCGCGCTCCTGCTGGAGTTCATCCGGGAACCCGCGTGACGCGGAGCGCCGACGCGCGTCAGGCAGGCTGCGCGAAGGGCGCGGCAGTGCTGCCGCGCACGACCAGCGGCGCCTCGATCACCGCGCGGGACCCGGCTTCTGCGCCGTCGAGCACCGCGGCTACCGCGCGCTGACCGAGCAGATCGAATCGCTGGCGCACCGTGGTGAGGGCGGGAGTGAAGTTCGCGGCATCCGCCACATCGTCGAATCCGACGACACTCAGTTGCTCGGGCACAAGGATGCCGAGCTCGGAGGCCGCCCGCAAGACGCCGAGCGCCATCTGATCGTTCGCAACGACAACCGCCGTCACAGGATCATGGGCGTCGGGGTTCGCGAGAAGCTGCAGGCCCGCCCGGTAGCCGGATGCCGAGTCCCACGCGCCGCGCAACAGCGCGCCCGGCTTCAGACCCGCAGCCGCGAGCGTCTCACGCCACCCGCGCTCACGTTCGGCTGCGGCGTACGACGACTCCGGCCCGGCAATGTGGGCGATGACACGATGCCCGAGTTCACGAAGGTGCGCCGTCGCGGCTGCTGAACCGGCAGCGTGGGCGGTTTCCACCCCCGCGTATCGGTCGTCAGGCGGTGAATCGACCACAGCCAGCCGCAGGTCGGTGGGCAACTCGCTCTGACGAAGAAGCGCCGAGGCCTCATTGACGACGATTGCCCCATCCACGCCCTGATCGCGGAGCCGCTCGAAGGCCTCGGCTGGGCCACCCTCGCCGATACGTGCGACGGCGACGGCATAGCCACGCGCAGAGGCCTCGACGACGACGGCCTCGAGCAGCATGGAGTTACCGACCGTGGCGAGGGTCGACACGACGGCCCCGACGACGCCGGTGCGGCCGGTGCGCAACGCCCGGGCTGCCCGGTGGACTCGATAGCCGGCCTGGGCCATGGCTGCCTCGACACGAGCGCGCGTCGCGGGGTCCACGCGCGGGCTACCGTTGGCAACCCGCGATACGGTCTGCGTCGACACGCCGGCCAGTTCTGCGACATCGGCCATGGATGCACGTCGTTGCTGGGTCATTGGGCCCTCCGATGTTGACGATATCACGGCCGAGCATTAGCGTGTTATCGTGAACATGCTTCGGGAACCGATAGCCCTCGGCGCCGGCGTCGTCAGACGCGACACCACGCTGGCTGATGGGCGAGACCTCTTCTATTACGACGATCCCGATACGACACTCGGTGCCGATCGCGGAATCGATCAGCGAGCACTCGATCCGCGCCCGGCAACAGCCACGATGCGCCAGGACATCCTGACCGGTGACTGGATCTCGATCGCCGCCGCGCGGCAGAACCGCGCCTTCCTGCCGCCGGCAGAGCTAGATCCCCTCGCCCCGCAGACGCCGACGAATCCGTCCGAGATCCCGTCGCGCTACGACGTTGCGGTCTTCGAGAACCGCTCGCCCTCGTTTGGCCCGGCCCTCACCGAGGCTCACGGCGACGCACCGGAAGCATCGAACCCGCCCCGCGGTCTCGATGATCTCGATGCCCTCGGCCTCGGCAGCGTGCGCACCTCCGTCGGCCGCTGCGAGGTCGTCTGCTTCAGCCCCGAGCACACCGGATCGTTCGGAACCCAGTCGGTCACCCGCGCCCGCACCGTCATCGAAGCGTGGGCGGATCGCACCGCCGCCCTGTCTGCCCTCCCGGGCGTCGAGCAGGTGTTCCCGTTCGAGAACCGCGGTGAGGCTATCGGGGTCACTCTGCCCCACCCGCACGGCCAGATCTACGCCTACCCGTATGTCACCCCGCGTACTCGTCGTCTGCTCGAGAACATCTCGCGCACCTCTCCCGATCTGATGCAGCGCGTGCTCGACTTCGAGCGAGAGGGCGGTCGCGTCATCCTCGCCGGTGAGCACTGGACCGCCTACGTCCCGTTCGCCGCCCGCTGGCCGATCGAGGTGCACCTCATGCCGCACCGCCACGTCCCCGACTTCGCGGAGTCCACGGATGCCGAACGCGACGAACTCGCCGGCATCTATCTGCGTCTGCTGCGCGGAATCGACGCCCTCTACGAGACGCCGACTCCGTATATCGCCGCTTGGCACCAGGCTCCCGTGAGCGTCGCCCGCGACACCGTGCGGATGCATCTGGAGATCACCTCACCCCGGCGCGCCGCCGACAAGCTGAAGTTCCTCGCTGGCTCCGAGGCCGCGATGGGAGCGTGGATCGGCGACATCCCGCCCGAGGATGCCGCAGCGCGCCTGCGCGAGGCTGTCGAGGGGGTCCAGCTGTGAGCGCGATCGACCCGCAGGATGCTGCCCTGGCAGTCCTCGGCCACATGACAGATGCCGAACCCCTCGGCGTGTGGTCTGCTCCCGGGCGCGTGAACCTCATCGGCGAACACACCGACTACAACGACGGATTCGTGCTGCCGTTCGCGATCGATGCGCGCACGGCTGTCGCTGTCGCTGCGCGAACCGATGCCGTGCTGCGGGTGCGCTCGAGCTTCGACGACAGCGAGGCGTCAGTACAGATCGCCGACCTCGACACGCTGTTCAGGGGCCCCGCCCCGGCCTCGGTGCCCGAGTGGACGACCTACCCCCTCGGCGTCGCGTGGGCGCTGCTGCACGCGGCGCCCGACACGGCGCGGCCGCACGGGCTGGACCTCGCGATCGCGTCATCGGTTCCCGTGGGCGCCGGGCTGTCGTCATCCGCCGCCATCGAGTGCGCCGTCGCCGTGGCGTTGAACGAGCTGTGGGGCGCCGAGCTCAGCGCAAAGGACCTCGCGCGCGTGGGCCGTATCGCCGAGAACGATGCAGTGGGCGCACCGACGGGGATCATGGACCAGACCGCGTCAATGCTCGGCGAAGCCGATGCCGCGGTCTTCCTCGATTGCCGCACGCTCACCACCGAGATCGTGCCCCTGGGGCTGGAGGCAGCCGACCTCGAGGTCCTCGTGATCGACACTCTCGTGACCCACGCACATTCCACCGGCGGGTATCGCGAGCGCCGCGCATCGTGCGAACAGGGGGCGGCGGCGATGGATGTCGCGATGCTGCGCGATCTGGCCCCGGGCGACCTCGAGCGGGCGGCATCCGTCATGGACGAGGTGACCCTGCGCCGGGTGCGGCACGTCGTCACCGAGAACGCCCGCGTGCTCGAGACCGTTCGCGTCCTGCGCGAGTCCGGCCCGCGAGCCATCGGCGAACTCTTGCTGGCCTCGCACGCGTCAATGCGCGACGATTTCGAGATCTCGGTCCCCGAGCTGGACACGGCGGTAGAGGCGGCGATGTCGGGGGGCGCGATCGGCGCACGCATGACCGGCGGCGGCTTCGGGGGCGCGGCGATCGCCCTGGTCCCCCGCGACCTGCTGGACGCGGTGACGGATGCCGTGACCGCCGCGTTCTCGGCATCCGGGTTCCGCGCGCCGCGCATCTTCACCGTGCAGCCCTCGGTCGGCGCCCACCGCGACAGCTGACCGCAGCACGACAGTGACCGCTCCCCTCTCGCCGAGGTGGGCAGCGGTCACCGCGCCTACTGCTGCGGGGCGTTCGCCATCGCGATAAGGCCGTCGATCATTTCGGGGCTGACCTGATCGCCGGCCATCATCGACATCCGGCCGATGGGGAACGACATCATCATCTTGTCCATCGACACGCCCTCGGGCATGACGGACTCGAGATCATCCATCCCCGCCATCAGCTGCTGCATCGCCGCCTGCACCATCGCGCCGACGACCGGGTGCGCGATCACTTCGCCGAGCGACGATTCGCGCGACAGCGGGACCGCCACCGGGTCGCCCTCGACGGTCACCGTCGCCGAGCAGCGGATGTCGCGGCTCGATGCCCCGACCTCCACGGCGTACTCCCCACCCTCAACGACCCAGCCGTCGACACGGATGTCCCAGTAGGCGAGGTCCGCGCGGCGCACCGCGACCACGACCTCCCGGGACTCGCCGGCAGCGAGCGCCACCGATGCGAAGCCCTTCAGCTCGCGCACCGGGCGCTGCACCGCCGACCCCGGCAGCGAGGTGTAGACCTGCACGATCTCGCGACCGTCGCGCTGACCCGTGTTGGTCACGGTGACCGTCACTTCGAGGTCGCCGCTGTCGGTGATGCGGGCAGCGGCATCCGTGTACGAGAACGTCGTGTACGACAGGCCGTGACCGAACGGATACGCCACGTCGAGTCCCCGCGCGTCGTACCAGCGGTAGCCGACGAACAGACCCTCGCCGTAGCGGACGTGGCCGAATTCCCCCGGGAAGTCCAGGTACGCCGGAGTGTCCGACAGTCGCAGCGGAATCGTCTCGGTGAGCTTGGCCGACGGGTTCACGTCACCGAACAGCACGTCGGCAGTGGCCCCACCGCCGGCCTGACCGAGCAGCCACCCCTCGAGGATCGCGGGAACCTCGTTCGCGAACGGGAGAGCGACGACCCCACCGTTGGAGAGCACCACAACGACGTTCGGGTTCGCGGCACGGACGGCATCCAGCACCGCGAGCTGCTCGGCGGGCAGATCGATGTCGTCGCGGTCATAGCCTTCGGACTCAAGGCGCGCAGGCAACCCGAGGAACAGCACGACGACCTCGGCAGCGGATGCCGCAGCCACCGCCTCGTCGCGCAGGCGCACCGCCTCGGCATCCTCGACCTCGGCAGCAAGCGAGAACCCGGGAGCGTAGGCGACCTCACCGGTCGCGAGCGCGCGGATCTGCTCGATCGCCGTGTCCAGGCGGGTCGGGTTGATCAGCGATGAGCCGGCCCCCTGGTAGCGGGGCTTCTCGGCGAACGCGCCGACGACGGCAATGTTCGCATCCTTGGCCAGGGGCAGGATGCCGCCCTCGTTCTTCAGGAGCACGATCGAGCGGCCAGCAGCCTCGCGGGCGAGGGCATGGTGTGCATCGACGTCGAGGGGTCCTGCCACCGCGCCGGCCCCGGCCTGGGCCTTGCGAACAAGGTCGATGACACGGCCCGCAGCGATATCCAGCGCCGACTCATCGAGCTCGCCGGAGCTGACGGCGGCGACGAGCTCGGCATCCGTCCGCCCGTTCGAGGAGGGCATCTCGAGGTCGAGTCCGGCGGGAAGGCCCTTCACCCGCTCATTGACCGCACCCCAGTCCGACACGACGAGACCCTCGAAGCCCCACTCGTCACGCAGCACGCGCGTGAGCAGCCAGGGGTCCTCCGAGGCGTAGACCCCGTTGATCTTGTTGTACGAGCACATGACAGTCCACGGCTGGGCATCGCGCACGACCCGCTCGAACCCGCGCAGGTAGATCTCGCGCAGCGGACGCGGGTCGATATCGGAGCTTGCCCGCATCCGATCCGTCTCTTGGTTGTTCGCGGCGAAGTGTTTGAGCGAGGTGCCCACTCCCTGCGACTGGACACCCTTCACGAAGGCGGCGCCCAGAACTCCCGAGATCAGCGGGTCTTCGGAGAAGTACTCGAAGTTGCGACCGCACAGCGGCGAGCGCTTGATGTTGATGCCGGGCCCGAGCAGGACGGCCACATCCTCGATCGATGTCTCGGCGCCGAGGGCCTGACCGACCCGATCGACAAGCTCGACATCCCACGAGGAGCCGAGGCCCACCGCCGGCGGGAAGCACGTCGCCGGAACCGACGAGCCGAGGCCGAGGTGGTCACCGGTCCCCCCTTGCTTGCGCAGGCCGTGGGGTCCGTCGGTCACCATGATCGAGGCAATCCCGACCCGCTCGACCGGCTTGGTATGCCAGAAGTTCAGGCCGCTGGTCAGCGACGCCTTCTCTTCCAGGGTCAGATCGGCGACGGTCGCCTCGACGGCGGCGGTGTCGTTATCGGTCATGGGGGTTCCTTTCGCGGAGGGTCTGGTGGAGCCCCCGGGTCACGCCTCACCGAACAGGACCGTGATCTGCTGGGGCAGCAGGATGCCGGGAATCGCGCCCCACAGCATGAAGATCCCGAGGTTCGCGGGGATGACCCACCACATCAAGCGGCGCAGGCCCTTGAGCGGCGGGGGCGGGTCATCGGTGCCGGATGCCGACGCCATGAACGTGTTCTCGGTCATGGGCGCGGATGCTGCGACGAGCGCAGGATCGGCGGGGCTCAGTGGGGAATCAGACGGCGATGTCATGGCGCATACCCTTCGGGCGAGGACGGAGTCCGACGATGGACTCGACGAAAACCATATGACACTAGGTTTTGAAAAACAAGCATCATTGGGCACACTCGTTTCATGGCACAGCGAGGTTCATACGCCAAGGGCGTAGCCAAGCGCGAAGAGATCCTCGAACGCGCCCTCGACGTGATCGCGACAGAAGGCTACGACGGCGCAAGCGTCAAGCGCATCGCGGAGGCCGTCGGGCTCAGTCAGGCGGGGTTGCTGCACTACTTCGACAGCAAAGAGGAGCTGTTCACCGAAGTCCTGCGCAAACGTGATGAGCACGACGGTGAGGAGTTCGGCCTTCCGGATGGCAGATCCGGTGACGCCGCCGCGATCGATGTCGCCGTGATCCGCGAGAGCTTCCTGCGCGTCATCCGTCACAACACAGAGGTTCCCGGGCTCGTTGAGCTCTTCTCACGTCTTGCCGTCGAAGCCGCCAACCCCGAGCATCCCGCCCACGATTACTTTCTCGAGCGAGGCGCAGCGGTGCGTGATGGCTTTGCCCTGACGGCGCCGACTGGCCCCATGCCCCCGGATGTCTATGCCCGGATCCTCCAGGCAGTCGCTGACGGCCTCCAGCTCCAGTGGCTCGTCGACCCCACCGTCGACATGGCGGGCATTGTCGACCAGCTCCTCGCCACCCTGCAGCAGAAGCCCGCGTCAGCATCGTGACCAATCCCGCATCCCGACCGGCCCGCGAGGCACCCGTTGTCGAGACCACTGCCGGAGCAGTCCGGGGCCTGTGGCGGGATGATCCCGAGGCTCCATCTGCGGCATTCCTCGGCATTCCGTTCGCCCAGCCACCCGTCGGCGAGTTGAGGTTCGCAGCACCGGTTCCGGTCGAGTCGTGGATCGGCATCCGAGATGCGACGAGTTTCGGGGCGACTCCCCAGCGCGGTCCCGTCGCCGAAGTCACCCTGATCCCCGAGCCGTCGGTGCCCGGCGACTCGACCCTGAACGTCAACGTCTTCACGCCCCGTCCCGGCGACACCGCGGCACGCCTGCCGGTGCTCGTCTACATCCACGGGGGCGGGTACGTCTCGGGATCGCCGGCGAGCCCCTGGTATGACGGCGAGTCGTTTGCGCGCGGCGGGGTCGTGACTGTCGTGGTGTCGTATCGGCTCGGTTTCGACGGGTTCGGCCTCATCGACGGCGCACCGAGCAATCGCGGTGTGCGCGACTGGCTCGCGGCACTCGAATGGGTCCAGCGCGAGATCACGGCGTTCGGCGGCGACCCGGATGCTGTCACGATAGCCGGACAGTCGGCCGGCGGTGGCGCCGTGCTGACTCTTCTCGGGATGCCGGCTGCCCAGCACCTCTTCCACCGGGTATGGGCACTCTCACCCGCTCTCGGCGACGTGTCGCTCGAGCGGGCCGAGAAGGTTGCGGCGCAGCTCGCTGAGCTCGCCGGGGTCCCTGCCACACGCGACGGATTCGCGTCCGTCGATCCAGATGTGCTGATCGGGCTGCAGCAGAAGATCAGTGAGCGAGGCGGCACGCGACTGTCCAGCATCCGTGCTCTGCTCGCCGACGGGCTTCCGTGGGGGCCGATGATCGACGGCGACCTGCTACCGACCACGACACCGGAATCGATCGCCTCGGCCGTTGGCGCCGAGAAGGCGCTTGTCATCGGATCAACCGATGACGAGTTCACGATGATCACGGATGACGCGCGCACTAAGCTCCGGTTCGTTCCTGCTGCGGTAGCGCTCGGTGCCCTCGGCATGGATCGCCACACCCGGCGCGGCTACCTCGCCGACAACGCCGAGCAGCACCGGCTCGGCACGGCGGCCCTGCTCGGCCGCCACGTCTCCGACACCGTCTTTCGTCGCGGCGTGGCTCGGATCGCGGCAGCCCGTGCCGCGGCGCCGACGTGGGCGTACCGCTTCTCGTGGGCCTCAACCCGCATCGGGTGGGCCTGCCATTGCATCGACGTTCCATTCTGGTTCGACGTCCTCGACAGGGATCGCGTCGATGCACTCACCGGCGAGAGCCCGCCCCCGTCTCTGGCGCATGCCTTGCACGGCGCCGCGTCATCCTTCGTGCGGGCCGGCGACCCGGGATGGGCGAGCTGGTCGGAGGACCCCGGACGCACCCGCGT
>NZ_JASBSF010000085.1 GCF_030149085.1 Microbacterium sp.
GCGCGGGCGGCAGCCTGCTCGACCCCATCGCGGCTGCCGGCATCGAGCGGCTGTTCCCCGATGGGCTCGAGGGCGTGCGGGTGCTGCACCTGCAGTGCCACTTCGGCTCCGACTCGCTGTCGCTCGCGCAGCTCGGGGCGACCGTCGTCGGCATCGACTTCTCGCAGCCGGCGGTCGAGGAGGCCAGGCGGATGGCGGAGGAGCTCGGCCTCGCCGAGCGCGCCCGCTTCATCGAGGCGAATGTCTACGATGCCCGGCACATGCTGCCCGAGCCCGAGTCGTTCGACCTCGTGTTCACCACGTGGGGCACGATCGGCTGGCTGCCCGACGTGGCCGAGTGGGCGCGCATCGTCGCCTGGTATCTGAAGCCCGGCGGACGGCTCTACTTCGCCGACGGGCATCCGGCCGCGTACATGCTCGACGGCGACGACGGCCCCGACGGCCTGCCCAGCCTGCGCTACGCGTACGCGGGCGACGAGCCGGACGTGGTCGACAGCGGGGAGGACTACGCCGATCCCGAGGCGCGCCTGCAGCACACGCGCACCTGGGAGTGGATGCACCCGCTGAGCGAGGTGCTCGGCGGCCTGCGCGAGGCCGGGCTCACGGTCGAGGAGTTCGCCGAGCACTACCAGGTGCCGTGGCGCATCTTCCCGGCGACGGTGCCGCAGGGGCACGGCCTCTACGGCTGGCCGGGCACGCGCTGGGCGCCGCTCAGCATGGAGCTCGTCGCCCTGGCTCCCTGAACCGGGCTCCGGTCCGGCACGGCAGAAGGGGCCGCGACGACGTCGCGACCCCTCCGGGTAGGTGCGCGCTCAGTCGAGCGGGCCCTCCTCGGCGTCGCGCAGCGCGTCGCCGAGCGCCCCGCCGAGTTCGTTGCGATAGTCGCCCGAGAGGTCCCACCACATGGCGCCGCCGAGGCCCTGCTCGGCGAGCCAGGCGGCCTTCGCGCGCACCGAGTTCGCGTCGTCGAGACTCCACCACTCGCCGCTCGCGGCGTCGTAGCGCCACGATGCGCCGATCGCCGGGTCGAAGTACCCCTGCCCGAGCGAACGGATCTCGAAGTACGGCTTCGTGCCGATCGCCGTCACCGCCGGGTCGGGCGTCCAGCCCGCCCGGTCCCCGACGGTCACGCCGCTCCAGCCCTGCCCGTAGGCGGCGAGACCGATGTTCAGCTGGGCCGGGTCGGCGCCGGCCGCGGTGTACAGGCCGACGGCGTTGTCGAGGGCGAGCCCCCAGTTGTTCGTCCCGTCGGGGTGGAGGTTGCCCTGATGGCCGGTGTTCCCGGTCCATCCGCCCGCGTAGTCGTAGCCCTGGATGTTGAGCCAGTCGACGACCTCGAAGAGCCGGGGGTCGGTCCAGCCGCCCGCGTTCGTGTTCCAGCCGCCGGCGGGGGCGAACGCGGTGAGGAGGTAGTCCTCGCCGGTCTGCTCGCCGTAGGCGTCGAGCTGGGCGCGGAACTCCTCCATGAGCGCGAGGAAGTTCTCGCGGTCCGCGGGGGAGGCGTTGCCCGTCTCGCCGCCGTTCACCGGCCATTCCCAGTCGATGTCGATGCCGTCGAAGATCCCGGCAGCGGCGCCGGGGCCGCCGAAGGTGCCGATCTGAGGCAGGTCGCCCTTCAGGTACACGTCGATGCACGACGAGACGAGCGCGGTGCGGCGCTCGGGGGTCGCGGCAGCCTCCGAGAAGTGGTCGGACCAGGTCCACCCGCCGAGGGAGATGAGCACCTTCGTGTCCGGGCTGCGCTCCTTGAGCTTGCGCAGCTGGTTGAAGTTGCCGGCGATGCGCTGGTGCTTGTTCGTCTTGTCGTTCTTGCCGTCGACGGAGTCCTGCGGGCCGACGAGGCGCAGGTAGTCGTTGTAGGCGTCGCCCTCGCCGGGCACGTTCGTGATCTCGCACCTGAGGTTCGAGGTGACGTTGCCGAAGGCGTAGTTCAGGTGGGTGACGTCCTCGATCGCCCCGGTGGTGAACAGGTCCTTGACCTGCACGTCCCGGGTGACGGGGGAATCGGCCATCAGGTAGCCGACGGCGCGGTAGCCGTTGATCTCCTCCGGGCCGCTCGGCTGATGGTGCGGCTTGGCGGCGGCCGGCGCTGCGGCGGCGACCGCGACCATGGCGGTGGCCGCGCCGAGGGCGGCGAGCGGGTGGAGCAGTCTGCGTCGTGTCATGGGATCCTCATCGATCGGAACGGGCGCTGGGTGATCCGTCGTCGTCGCGCCGCGGCTGCGGCGAGCGATGGGCGACGTTCCGCAGGAAGCTAGCAAGGCGAGCGGAGTTTGGAAAGACTCCTGACAAATGATGGTGGATGCCTCGTGAGAACTCCTGGATCCGCTGTGGCGCATCGACAGTTCTGTCCCCCGAAGTGTGCACATGCTGCACCCTCGGTAGAGGTGGTCTGTGGGGCTGCCGATCGCGTTCGAGGGGCTTCCTGGCGCCTGCGGGAACGCCGCGCGCGAGGTATTCGTCCTCCCTGTGCCGGGGCTCGGTTGGACGGCCTGCGAAACCCGTGCTAGTGTTATCTCTTGTGCCGCGGGGTGGAGCAGCTCGGTAGCTCGCTGGGCTCATAACCCAGAGGTCGTAGGTTCAAATCCTGCCCCCGCAACCAAGAGAAGGCCCCGGATCCACAAGATCCGGGGCCTTCTGCATTGCTCCGGCAGCGCACCGAGGTGAGCTCAGCTGGGGTCAATCGCCTGGCTCACGTCGCTCAAGTACCGCCCAATGAGCTTCAGCTCATCCTCCGTATACGGCTCCGTCACGCGACGCATCTGCTCGAGGTGCTCGGAGAAGTGCTTGAAGAAGGTCGCCCGCGAGTGCGCGGTCAACGTCAGGATGCGCGCCCGGCGATCACGGGGATGCGGGTGTCGCTCGATATAGCCGGCACTCTCCAGCCGGTCCAGCAGCTTCGTCGTCGAAGCCGTCGATATTCGCAGGTGCTTCGCGACCTCGTGCGGGCTCACGGAGTCGCCCCGCTGCTCTCGCACGATCATCATGCGCAAGGCCGCGAGATCCGTCGCGTTCATGTCCATGTCATCTTTCATGCCGCCGTTCATGCGGTCCATGGCATCATTGAGCGCACGGATGCTCAGCAGAACCTCCAGCACAGCCTGCTGGTGTGGAGTCTGCGGAACCCACGGCGTGGTCATGATGGACACCCCTTTCCACTCCTTGTTATCATCAGACGGGAGATATCGCTAGCTAAACTAGCGATATAGGAGGAGGAGCAATGACGGATGGCGACCATGTGGTCTTGCTGGACGACGACGGCAACCCGGTAGGCACCGCCCCGAAGAGCAGTGTGCATGGCACCGAAACCGCCCTCCATCTCGCTTTTTCGTGCCATGTCCTCAACGCCGACGGCCAGGTTCTCGTCACTCGCCGAGCACTCGACAAGAAGACCTGGCCGGGCGTATGGACCAACTCGTTCTGCGGTCACCCCCGGCCTGCAGAGCCGCTGCTGTCGGCAGTTCAGCGTCGCGGCGAGTTCGAGCTCGGCATCCGTCTGACAGACATTGAGCTCGCGCTCCCCCTCTTCCGCTACCGCGCGGTCGATGCGGGCGGAATCGTTGAGAACGAGATTTGCCCCGTATACATCGCACGCACCGACGACGAAGTGGCGCCGAACCCGCTCGAGGTCGCCGAGGCGCGCTGGGTGGATCCTGACGAGCTCGGCGCGTCGCTGATCACCACTCCGTGGGCCTTCAGCCCGTGGCTCGTCTTGCAGTCACAGCAACTCCGCCTCTTCGAATCGCCGCAATTGCAGCGAAGAGCGTCATGATTCCCGACGCCGCCCGCATCGCCGTCGACACCGCTATCGACGACGCCCTCGCGCGACTTGCCGCACGGGCGACGACACAGGGAGAGTCCATGTCGGCGCTCACGGCAGCCGTGAGCAGCGCGACCGCCGGCGGCAAGCGCCTGCGGCCGCAGCTCGTCGTGGCATCCTTTCTCGCGGTCGGCGGCGACCTGCAGCGCGCACCGAGCCTGCCCTCGGTCGCCGCAGCCTTCGAGCTGCTGCATAGCGCATTCGTCATCCACGACGACGTCATCGACCATGACGTCACCAGGCGAGGCGTACCCAACGTCGCCGGTCGATTCCGCATTCGAGCGAAGACGCAGGGCGCTGACGCAAAGGGCGCCGCGCTGCTCGGGGATGCTGCGGCGATCCTCGCCGGAGACCTGCTGCTTCACGAAGCGACCCGCATGGTGGCGCTGGCCGAAGTCCCCGACTCACAACGGGCCCGGCTGCTTGACTTGCTCGACGACGCGGTCTTCGTTTCGGCAGCCGGAGAACTCGCCGACGTCGAGAACAGCGTGGCCCCCGACCTCGCGGAACAGGCGGATATTCTCGCCGCCACCTACAACAAGACCGCCGTGTACTCGTTCACCGCCCCCTTGTGCGCCGGTGCGATACTCGCCGGCGCACCATCGACCTGGATCGCCGACCTCGAACGCATCGGTGGGTCCCTGGGCCTGGCATTCCAACTGGTCGATGACCTCATCGGCGCGTTCGGCACTGCGGAACAAGCCGGCAAAGCTGCCGGAAGCGACCTCCGCGAGTCCAAGCGAACGCCACTCATCGCACTCGCCCGCGAGAGCGCACAGTGGCCCTTGGTGACCAGCACGCTCGCCGTTGCCCATACCGGTCCGATCGCGATCCGACACGCTCAATCCGCTCTCGAAGCCAGCGGCGCCCGGGAAAGACTTCATCAGCTCATCGCCGAGAACCTCTCGGATGTGCGACGACGCGCCTCCCGCTCGACGCTCCCGCCTCGTGCGGTGACCTTGGCCGACACGCTCGCCGCGGCAGTGGAGGAGCGCATTCCGTGAGCCATCAGCCGACAGGAATCGCCCTCTACGACAACGCAGCCGACGAGGCTGCCGCCGCCGTGATCGCGGCGTACTCGACCTCGTTCGGCATGGCCACGCGCCTCCTCGGATCCCGAGCCCGCACGCACGTGCGCAACATCTACGCCCTCGTGCGCGTCGCCGATGAGATTGTCGACGGCCCCGCCATCGAAGCGGGCTTGGATGCCACGCAAGCCGCTGCCCTCCTCGATGCGCTACAGGAAGAGACGATGGGCGCGATCGAGAGGCGTTTCAGCAGCAACCTCGTGGTGCACGCCTTCGCACGCACCGCACGCGAGTGCGTCATCGGCGCCGACCTCATCGATCCTTTTTTTGCATCGATGCGAACCGACCTCACCGTCGCCTCCCACGACGACGCCTCCCACGACTCGTATGTGTACGGATCGGCCGAGGTCGTCGGACTCATGTGCCTGCAGGTTTTCGTCAATGCCGGCCAGCCCTCACCGTCCGGTCCCACGCCCGAACTGGTCGACGGCGCCAGGCGTCTGGGCGCTGCCTTCCAGGACGTCAACTTCCTGCGCGACCTGGACCACGACGAGGCAACGCTCGGACGTGACTATCTCGGCATCGCGACAGGTGATCATGACCGTGAAGCGATCCTCGACCGGATCGATGCTGACCTCGCCGCTGCTGCCGCGGTTATCCCCCAACTGCCAGCTGACTGTCGGCGCGCCGTGATCGCGGCACACGACCTGTTTGCCGAGCTCTCGCGCCGGCTCCGAGCCGACCCCGCACCGACCGTTCGGGTGCGCGTGCCCGATATCGTCAAGGCAGGGCTCATCGCCCGCGCCCTGGTGGGGGTCGCGCCACGCCGCACCGGCACGTGAGGGCCGGGAGCGCCGATCACGTCGCCCCGAATCGACCAGCCCAGGAATGAGGAGTCCGCATGAGCGAGACAGCTAGCGCCCACACGCCGAGGGCACCGAAAGACGCAGGAACAGCGGTCGTTATCGGAGGCGGGATCGCGGGCCTGGCTACTGCCGCGCTTCTCGCCCGCGAGGGATGGTCGGTGAGCCTGTTCGAGGCCCGCGAGCAGGTCGGCGGTCGCGCCGGAGTCTGGGAGGCTGACGGTTTCCGTTTCGACACCGGACCCAGCTGGTACCTCATGCCCGAGGTGTTCGACCACTTCTTCCGGCTGCTCGGGACGAGTACCGCCGAGCAGCTCAACCTCGTGCGCCTGGACCCCGCCTACCGCGTCTACAGTGAGCCGCCAGCCGGCACCGCGAGCGATCCGATCGACATCCGCTCAGGCCGAGAACTTTCCACACAGCTGTTCGAAAGCATCGAACCGGGAGCGGGAGCTGCCCTTGCCGAGTACCTCGACTCGGCAAAGGATGCCTACGATCTCGCGGTTACGCGGTTCCTGTATGACACGTACGAGAGGACAGCGGGTCTTCGCGACCCCGCGCTGCTGCGTCGCGTGCCGCAGCTCGCGCCCCTGCTGACAACGACGCTCTCGCGTCACGTCGAACGCCGCTTCTCCGACAAACGGCTCCAGCAGGTCTTGGGCTACCCGGCGGTGTTTCTCGGCGGCTCCCCGTACGGGGTGCCCAGCCTCTACCACCTCATGAGCCACCTGGATCTCGCGGACGGCGTGCTCTACCCGCAAGGAGGGCTCTACGAAGTCATCCGCGCCGTCGAGCGCGTCGCGCGGGGGGCAGGCGTGTCCATCGAAACGGGCGCCGAGGTCACCTCGATCGTCACAACCCCCACCGCCGGCGGGCGCGCCCAGGCAACGGGAATCACGCTCGCGGACGGGCGCCGGGTGGATGCCGGCCTGGTGGTCTCCTCGGCAGACCTTCACTTCACGGAAACGCAGCTGCTTCCCGCGCCGCTTCGCACCTACCCGCAGCAGTGGTGGGACAAGCGCACGCCGAGCCCCGGCGCACTGCTCCTGCTCCTGGGAGTCGAGGGCGAACTGCCGCAGCTCGCCCACCACACGCTGCTGTTCACCGAGGACTGGCGCTCGAACTTCGATGACATCTTCGGGGATCACACCCGCATCCCCGACCCGGCATCGATCTATGTCTGCAAGCCCTCCGCGACCGACCCGACAGTCGCTCCCGAAGGCAGCGAGAACCTCTTCGTCCTGGTTCCCATTCCCGCAGACCCGAGCCTCGGACACGGCGGTGTCGACCGCAGCGGCTCGCCACGCATCGAAGCCGCCGCCGATCGCGTCATCGCGCAGATCTCTCAGTGGTGCAACATCCCGGACCTTGCGGAACGGATAACCGTTCGCCGCACGATCGCACCCGGAGACTTCGAACACGACTTCCATGCGTGGCGCGGCAACGCACTGGGCCTTGCACACACGTTGCGCCAGAGTGCCGTGTTCCGCCCCCGCAACGCCTCGAAGAAGGTCGATTCCCTCGCCTACGCGGGAGCGTCGGCGCTGCCGGGAATCGGACTACCGATGTGCCTGATCTCGGCCGAGCTCGTCGTCAAGCGCCTGCGCGGTGACCGCTCCCCGGGGCCGATTGCCGAGCCGGCGGCCGTCTGAGATGCCGGGTCTGTATCTCCTGGCGATCCTGGTGTCTGCGGCAGGGATTGCCGTGATCGACGCGCGCTGGCGACTGGCAGCC
This sequence comes from Microbacterium sp., assembly GCF_030149085.1. Classification (GTDB taxonomy): domain Bacteria; phylum Actinomycetota; class Actinomycetes; order Actinomycetales; family Microbacteriaceae; genus Microbacterium. Next base: position 7,446 of record NZ_JASBSF010000085.1, read on the forward strand.
TTCGCTGCGCCTGTTCGGACGCTCGCAGCTGTCGCCATCGGGGTGATGTTCTTTCTCGCGTGGGATGCCGTCGGCATCCTCACCCGCGCGTTCATCAAGGGGGACAGTGGCCTGTTCATCGGGATCGACCTCGCACCCGAGCTTCCCCTGGAAGAGCCCTTCTTCCTCGCGTTCCTGTGTTACCTGGGGCTCGTGATCTATGCCGGCGCGCTCCGCTACATCGACTCCCGCACCGCGCGGTCGAGCGCGGACGGGGCGGTGAGTGAGCAATGACGTACGCGCTCATCATCATTCCGTTCGCGCTATTCACGCTTGTCGTGACGCTGCTGTCGGCGACGCAGCCGGGCATGAAACGCCGGATGCTGGCATCGACGATCAGCGCCGCCGTTCTCGTCATCCTCACCGCGATCTTCGACAACGTGATCATTTCCGCGGGGCTCGTCGCCTATCCCGAGGGCACCTCGAGTGGCATCCGCATCGGGGTCGCACCAATCGAGGACTTCTCGTACGCGATCTGCGCCGCCTACCTCGTGCCTGCCGTTTATGTCCTGCTACCCAAAGCTCGCACGGGGGTCACTCGTGAGCAGCGCTGAGCCAACTCTCGGGCCCGGGCGAGTGATCCGCGAACTCTTCGTCTCGTCGCGCCCGGTCAGCTGGATCAACACCGCCTACCCGTTCGCTGCCGCCTACCTCCTGACAACCCGGCACATCGACGCGACTGTCGTCATCGGCACCCTGTTCTTCCTCATCCCCTACAACCTCGCGATGTACGGGATCAACGACGTGTTCGACTATGAGTCGGATCTCCGCAATCCGCGCAAGGGCGGCGCCCACGGCGCGGTCCTCGATCGACGGATGCACCCCATCACCCTGTGGGCTGCAGGCCTGTCGTGCACCCCGTTCGTGATCTATCTGGCCATCGTCGGGTCACCACTATCGTGGCTGGTCCTCGCCCTCAGCCTGTTCTTCGTGGTGTTCTACAGTGCCCCGCCGCTGCGCTTGAAGGAGCGGCCCTTCGCCGACTCCGTCACCAGCAGCATCCACTTCTTCTCCCCCGCCGTCTACGGTCTGGTCCTGGCCGGGGCGACCTGGACGTGGCAGCTCGGACTCATCATCCTGGCCTTCGGCCTGTGGGGTGTCGCCTCGCACGCGTTCGGCGCCGTCCAGGATGTCGTGGCCGACCGGGAAGCGGGAATCTCGTCGATCGCCACGGCCCGCGGGGCGCGGTGGACGGTGAGGTTCGCCCTCGTCTGCTACGCCCTCTCCGGGCTCGTCATGCTCGGCACGGCGTGGCCGGGACCGCTGTCCGCGATCGCCGCCATCCCGTACCTCGTCGCGGTCTGGCCGTACCGATCGATCCGTGACGCCGACGCCGAACGTGCCACCATCGGATGGCGCCGATTTCTCTGGATCAACCAGTTCGCCGGCTTCGTGGTGACGCTGCTGCTGATCTGGTGGTGGATCCTGACCGCCTGAGCGCGCCTACTGTGCGCCCAGGGCGATCAGCTGCTCCACCGCCGCCGTCAGCCTCGCGTCAGCCTCGGCGAATGCCGTCAGATCGCCAGCCTTCAAAGCCGCGTCCCGGTCGAGCATGGCCTGCTGAGCCTCCTGCAGCGCCACCTGGTAGGCATCCGTCGGCTCGGTCGGTGTCGTCGTCTCCGTCGGGCTCGGCTCGGGCGTCGGCTGCGTCGTAGCTCCCGGCGTGGGCGTCACATCGCTGTCACCACCGGTGGCACCGGCGTCGCCGCCGAACAGGGCGTCGAGAGCTTCGGACAGGGTGTCTTCGAACGCGATGTCGTTACCGAACGACACGAGCACCTTCTGCAGGGTCGGAAGCTTTGTCGCCCCCGATGACTGCACGAAGACCGGCTGGACGTACAGCAGTCCACCGCCCACGGGAAGGGTGAGGAGGTTTCCGTTCAGCACGTCGGACTGTCCCTGCTTCAGCAGGTTGATCTGCGACGAGATCAGCGGGTCGGCGTTGAAGGTGTTCTGAACCTGTCCGGGGCCGGGCACCGTCGTGTCAGCAGAGATCACGAGCATGCGCAGCTTGCCGTAGTCGTCACTGGGCGCACCCGCAGTGGCTCCCGCGTTCGAGTCAACCGCCAGATAGCCCATGAGCACGTTTCGGGCGTTCCCCGCCTCGGACGAGGGAATGAACGTCGTGAACATCGAGTACGTCGGCGAGGTTTGACCCGGCATCTGCATCGTCAGGTAATACGGCGGCTGGAGCTCAGAGTCGTTCTGCGGGTCGTTCGGCGTCTCCCAGGCGTTGTCGCGCTGGTAGAACGACTGCGCATCGCTCACGTGGTAGACACCGAGGATCGCGCGCTGCACCTTGAACAGATCGGTCGGGTACCGCACGTGGCTCATGAGGTCTGCCGACATGTCAGAGATCGGCTTGAGCGTCGAAGGGTAGACCTTCTGCCACGTCTGTAGCACCGGGTCGGTCTCATCCCACGCGTACAGGGTCACCGATCCGTCGTACGCGTCGACGGTGGCCTTCACCGAGTTGCGGATGTAGTTGATGTTGTCCAGACCGAACCGCTGCTGAGCGGTGTTCGAGTCCGAGATCGCTTCCTGCAGGCTCACCGTCGACGAGTACGGGTAGTTCGCGCTACGGGTGTAGCCGTCGATGATCCACACGATGCGACCATCGACGACGCTCGGGTACGGATCGGAGTCCAGCTGCAGATACGGCGCGACCTTCTGCACGCGCGTCGCCGGGTCCCGGTCGTACAGGATCTGCGAATCCTCGTTGATGTCGTCAGAGAAGAGGATCTGCTCGGACTGGAACTTCAGCGCGTAGATCAGACGGTTGAAGACGCTTCCGACGCTCGGGCCGCCGTTTCCTTCGAACGTCGTCTTGACGTCGCCGGAGCCTTCCGAGGAGCCGGTCGGGTAGTCAAGCTCAATGGGCGCCGTCCCCTCGGGGGCCCCGACGATCGAGTACTGCGGCGACATCTCACCGAAGTAGACGCGCGGCTCGAAGTCCTCCTGATCGGAGAGGAACCCCGCAGCGGGGATGCCGCGCTCAAGGAAGACCGGCTCACCCTCGGTGGTGCGGTCGTTACCCTTGGCGACCACGAGCCCGTAACCGTGGGTGTAGATGAGGCTCGTGTTCTGCCAGGTCTGCGCCGCGGCATCCAGCTGGTTCACGTCGAGTTCGCGCACCGAGACGACGGTGTCCTGCGACTGGCCGTCGATCTCATAGCGGTCGACGTCGAGCGGATTGTGGAACTGGTAGTACGCACGGTACTGCTCGAGCTGCCGCACAGTCGGAGGGATGATTGTCGGGTCCATGATGCGGATCTGAGCCGTCGTTGCAGCATCCTCACGCAACTGCCCGGCCTCGGCATCGGTTGCCGCCGAGAACTCCATCTGCTCGAGACCGCTGACACCGTAGGCGGCCTTCGTGGCGTCGATGTTGTACTGGTAGTACTGCGCCTCGTAGTTGATCTTGTTCGGGGTCACCTGGAACGTGTTGACCACCCAGGGATAGCCGACACCGACCACGACCGTTGCGACCACGAGCACCGCAGTGGCAACCAGCGGGTACCGCCAGCGGCCGATGATGGCGGTGACGAAGAAGAGGATCGCAACGACGATCGCACTGATGGCCAGGATCGACAGACCCGGAATGACAGCGTTGACGCTCGTGTAGGCGGGCCCGGTGATGCGGTCATCGTTTTGGACCATCAGCAGGTAGCGATCCAGCCACAGGCTCACACCCTGCACCAAGACGTAGAGTCCCGCGATCACGGCAATCTGAATACGAGCGGACTTCGAGATGCGCAGTTCGCGCTGGCCCACCCGGACAGAGCCGTAGAGGTAGGACACGACCACGGTCACCAGCAGGCTCACCAGCAGGACCGCCGAGACGAAGCCGAGCAGCGCGCTGTAGAACGGCATGGCGAACATGTAGAAGCCGGTGTCGAGATTGAAGATCGGATCCGTCACATCGGTGGCAACGCCGTTGAGCCACAACCAGGTCGTCTGCCATTGCGTGGATGCCGCGAATCCCGCGAAGAAGCCGAAGAAGACGGGAATCCCCCACATCGCCAGGGGACGCAGCGGCTCGACGACTTCTTGGTAGCGATCCAGCTGCGAACTCAGCCGCACGTAGACCGGTCGCAACCGGTAGGCGAGCTGAATGGTGACCCAGACCGGAACCGCCATCCCGAGGAAGCCGATGACGAACATGATCACGCGGGCTACCCACTGCGTGACCAGGACCTCCTGGAATCCGAGCTGGTCGTACCAGAGCCAATCCGCGTACAGGCTCGCGAAGATGAAGAAGCCGACAACGAGCGCGGCGATGATCGCAAGGGAGATGGCGAGGATGCGGCGGGACGGCGAAGGCGTGGCCCTGTTCGGCGCTGAGGTCGTGGTCACCGTTTCATCCTAGGCGGCAGGTTCTGAGCGATCGCCGTGCAGATGCCCTGATCCTGTTCGCTCTGAGCGACCCTGCCTGTTCGGCCCGGCACTCACTCGCAGGTCGGAAGCTGCGCCAGGTCTCCGCCCGAACTGATCGTGTCGAGAACGGTCAGCGCGTCATCGAGAGTTTGAACCGAGAACACCTGCAGGTCGCCGGGAATCTCACCCACGACCTCCGAGCAGTTGGCGGCGGGCGCGAGGAAGTAGTCGGCATCCGCTCGGTAGGCACCCCACATCTTCTGCTGGATGCCGCCGATCGGCCCGACTGTCCCGTCAGCAGTGATCGTGCCGGTCCCCGCGACGTTCTGGCCGCCGTTGAGGTTGCCGGGCGTCAGCGTGTCCATGATTCCCAGAGCGAACATCATCCCCGCGCTCGGCCCACCGACGTTGTTCAGCTGGATCGTGACGTCGATCGGAAAGTCATAGTCGGTGATGAGGGTGATTCCGATGAGCCACATCGTTTGGCCGTCCACGGTGGTGGCGGCCGGCGTGACCTCGACCGTCAGGGGCTTTCCATCGCGCAGGATGTCAAGGCTCAGCGGAGCCCCACCGCCCTGCTGCACCTGCTCGCGCAGGGCCGCGGCATCGGTCACCGGCTCGCCGTCGGCGCGCAGCACGACATCGCCTTCTTCCAGGATGCCGTTTGCTGCGGCATCCTCACCGACAGAGACGACCGACACCTGCCTGCCGACGTCGTAGCCAAGCTCGGTGAGCGCTGCCGCTGTGGCTTCCTCTTGGGAGTCGACCATGAGAGCGGCTGATTGCTCGCTGCGCTCCTCACTGGTTTGCCCCTCGGGGAAGACCGACTCGATCGGCACGACAGCGCGGGAGGGGTCGAACCAGGCGACAGCGAGATCGAACCATGATGGCCGACGCTCGGGGCTTCCCGCGATCTGCACGGTCAGGAGGTCCAAGGCTCCGGAGGTCGGATAGGTCTCGGCTCCCGAAACCTCGATGAGCGGAACCTCCTCACCGTCGCTCGTGGTGACGCTGCCGAGCGTGGTGTATACCGGGCCGGGAAGCTCGATGACGTACGCGGTGGGCAAGAACGACATCGCCAGCAAAGCCAGCAGCGCGACCACCAGTGCCCACAGTCCCACGCGCGTGCGGCGACTGATGGGCGTCCGCCGCGCAGGCGTCACCGTTACGTTCTCGTCGAACAGCGCCACGTCATCCTCTCGGCCGTCGTTCGCGACCGGCGTAAGGCGATTCAGGTGGGGCCCGCGGGTGCGATCATTCGTGCGACTAGCGTAGATGCCAAGCTCAAGAACCGGCTGAAAGGCGGT
>NZ_JASBSF010000086.1 GCF_030149085.1 Microbacterium sp.
GCGCGGGCGGCACGGCCGCCCCTTCGGACCCGGATTCGGGCCCGGATTCCGCCCCGGATTCGGACGCGCCTTCGGCCCCGGATTCCGTCCCGGGTTCGGTCCAGCATTCGATGCCGACGACGATGCGCGCCACTGCGACGACGGTCGTGACCACGGCGCGCACCGAAACGGTCACCGTCGGGGCAAGCACCACCACGGCGAGCACCGCCACGGCGAGCGCGCGTACGAGCGGGGCTTCGACGCCGGCTTCGCGCGCGGTCGCGAGTCCGCCGCGAGCTAGCGCGACCTGGCCTCACACACCCACTTCGGTCGCGTCGTCTTGCGGGTACGGCTCACGTCAACCCGCAAGACGGCGCGACCGAACCGTTGTAGGCGTCAGGGAGCAGGTCGGGTCATCCGAACCGGCCGTTGACATAGTCGTAGGTGCGCGGGTCGATCGGGTCGGAGAACATAGCCTCGGTGTCGCCGTGCTCAACGATGACACCCGGGGTCCCCTGGGATGCTAGGAAGAATGCGCACTGCTGCGAGACCCGCTGGGCCTGCTGCATATTGTGGGTCACGATGACGATCGTGACTTCTTCCTTGAGCTCGACCATGGTCTCTTCGATCACGCGGGTCGAGGTAGGGTCCAGAGCCGAGCACGGCTCATCCATCAGCAGGACGCGGGGCTTGACCGCAAGCGAACGGGCAATGCACAGTCGCTGCTGCTGACCGCCCGACAGACCGCCGCCGGGTGCACGAAGACGGTCCTTGACCTCTTTCCACAGCCCGGCCTTGATGAGAGACGTCTCGACGAGCTCGTCCTTCTCGTCGCGACCCGCTTTCAGACCGGTGAGCTTGAGGCCGGCGATGACGTTGTCGTAGATCGACATCGCGGGGAACGGGTTGGGCTTCTGGAAGACCATCCCGATCGACTTGCGGGCGTCGACGAGCTTCTTGCTCGCGTCGTAGATGTCATCTCCGTCAAGCAGAACCTCACCCGCGAGGGATGCCGAGGGCACGAGTTCGTGCATGCGGTTGAGGATCCGCAGGAAGGTCGATTTTCCGCATCCGGACGGTCCGATGAGGGCCGTGACCTGACCGGCCGGCATCGTGAGGGAGATCCGGTCGAGCACCTTGCGCTCACCGAACCAGGCCGAGACGTTCCGCCCCTCAAGCTGCGCGAGTGGAGTGCTCGCGTCGACCCAAGCGAAACGTCCACGACGCTTGCGGGCATCCTTGCGGCCGTCTGCTTTCGCAGCCTGCACAGCGGATGCCGCCATCGGCGCGGGCTCCACGGGTGCCGGTGCGATAGTCGAGGTCGGGGCTGGCGGAGTCGTCGGGTCGACCGCGACCGCTGTCGCAGCGGGCAGGTGTGCACGTGCACCCTGCGGGGCGATCACCTCGGTGACGCTGTCGGCGTCGGGTTCAGCATCCATCGGTTCTCCTTACATGAGGTTCGGCAGTAGTCGCACCACTTCGCCTGCAACCCACAGGCAGGCAACGAGCGTCAACGGTACGAAAACGATCCAGGTGCGTGCGGGGCCGATCCTGCGAAACGACCAGACCGCCGCGATCTCGACGACGATGAGGAACTGCAGCGCGAACACCAAGGCCCACACCATTGACGTGTCCCCCGCCATCTCTTTGTCCGCCGCCGGGAGCGTTGCGAACCGGGTCTGCCGGACGCCCGACGGTTGCGGGTCGCTCACCAGTCGCGCATCGACGCGGACGAGACCGGTCGGCACGAACGGAAGTCCGCGAGCGGTGATCAGCACGAGACGGCTTTCGCCAGCCTTGACCGACGGCGGCGTCGGGTCGCCGGCGTAGCGCAGCCCGATCACCTCGTAGGTGTTCTCGCCCTGACCGGTGATCACCGTGAACTCCGTTCCGGGTGTCAGCTCCTGGATGCGGCCAAACGGAGCGCCGTATCCAGCCGCGCGCCCCATGACGATACTCAGTCCCACCTGGCCGGGAAGGACGGTGTCACGCCGGTGCCCTGGACCGGACTGGGTCGTCTCGGAATCGGTCCCCTCGACGATCACTTCCCGAACCCCGATGCTGGGCATGTCGATGATCGCGACCGGCACGCCATCCGGCAGCAGGATGTCGTCAACGTCCCCTTCTGAGACTGGCGCGACAGCCTCAGCGAGTTGCTTGCGAAACGCATCGTCCAACTGCTGCTGTGCCGCGAAGTGGCGGAACTGCCCCAGCACGGTGATGCTCAGCACCAGTACGAGCAGAAGGGCTGCGAGCACCATCAGGGCGATCCTCAGGTACTGCTGCCCGGGCGTCAGCTCGACGGGCGGCCGCGGTGATGCGGGCGGCCTTCGCGGCGGCTTCGGTGGCGCGGAGCGTCGCGGCGGAACCGGCGCGGGGGGAGCAGGCGCGTCGGTTGCACGGTCGGTGGGGGGAGGCGGCACACGAGGGGATAGGAAGGGTATGCGCTGCCACCACTTCTGCGGCGGTTTCTGGCTCGGCAGCTGAGGCGTCGAGGACGGGGCTGGCTCGGTCGTCGTCATCGGGACGCTGCTCCACTTCCCACGAGTTCGCTCGGTTGCTCCGTGGAAGCAGGCGGCTCGTCATCCTCGTCGTCACTGCGGCGCCGGCCAGCAAACATCGCCTGCAACCGGCCGGTCACCAGCATCCACACGAGGATGCCGAGCGTCACGAGGATCAGGAGCGCGAGCACGGGCAATGCGGCTGGAGGGGGCACAAGAACGTCAGCCTGCCGACTCACAGGCGACAAAGCGGTGTTGTCGACAACCTCTGGGGGCGTGAACGTGGCGTAGCCGCGGTAGAGAGTCCAGTTGCCGACAGGCTCGAAGGTGGCGGCTATGAGGCGGGACTCTCCGGGCTGAATGTGCGGCACACCGATGCCTTCCACTTGCGCGACCGCGCCGCCGAATAGCGAGTCCAGGCGGAACGCGATGGTCGCATCGAACGCCTCGGGAGAGGTGTTGCGGACGATCATCGACAGGGAGACCGTGCCGCCCTGAAGATCGAAGGTCGGCACCGCGGTTGCCCGCAGTGCGCTGACGGCGAAGACACCGAGATCCAGCGCGCCGGTGCCGAGATCGTCGCTGGTGGGCTCCTGTGTGACTGTAACGGGGGTCTGCGAGCCGGACGAAGCGCCGGGGTAGGAAACCGTGCCCGCGGGCCCGCTGATGGCGGGGGTCGTCGTGACTGGCGCGGCCTTCACGCGCACGCCCATTGTGATCACCGCTGGCGAACCAGCGCTGGTGTACCCGAGCAACTGAACATGGTGATCACCGACCGCGATCGCCGGCGGCACCGGGAACGATCCACTGAACGCTCCGGAGCCGTCGGTCGTGAGCGTTCCGAGCAGCGTCGGATCCGTGTAGTGCGCGACGGATGCCGGGCTGAAGGCTGCGAAGCCGGAACCGGACACGAGGTAGGAGCCATCGGTCTGAACCAGAACCGCCCCATCGGAGTCGAGCGCGACCTCGCCTCCCGACGCGGTGCGTGCCTTCAGCTCGATCGTCAGCCCCCCGACCGTGACGACGATCCCGGTGCCTTCCGCGTTGGGGCGACGGACGACCGTCTGGCGCACGCCGCCGATGAGGGCAGCGGCGCCGGTCACGGATGTCGGCACCTCACTGGGTACGGGCGGTACCGGAGTGCGGGTCGGGCTCGGGCTCGGATCCGTGATCGTGACCGTGACGTTCCCGTCGATCTCGGTGTCGT
>NZ_JASBSF010000090.1 GCF_030149085.1 Microbacterium sp.
TGTTTCAGGACGGGGGCCAGGCCTGCCGCGGCGGCGAGGTGGTCGCCGTCGGGGTAGCGGGCGATCCCGCCGGTGATGGCGAGGAACTCCGCGGTGAGGGTGGCCCCCATGCCGGGCAGGCTGCGGATGAGGGCCGCGTCAGGGTGCCGGTCAAGGGTCCCCTCGATGCGCCGGTCGATGTGGTGCAGTTGGTCGCGGGCGGTCAGCATCTCGCGGGCCAGGTCACGGACAAGGTCCGCGGCGACGGCTTCGCCGGGGACACTGATCGTCTGGGCGTGCGCGGCGGCCAGCGCGGCATCCGCCAGCGCGGTGATGCTCGCGGCCTTGACGTGGTCGAGCTTGCGCAGGTGGGCCAGGACGCGGGCCCGGCCGGCGGTGCGGAGCTCGCCGGGGGCGGCGTAGCGGGTCAGCAGCCAGAGCCCGGTCTTCGTGGTCACGTCGACGATGCGCTCCAGGCCAGGGTTGATCGAGACCAGCAGGTCCCGCAGCCGGGCGGCGCGGCGGGTCTGGTCGGCGACGATCTCGCTGCGGCGGCCGACCAGCAGCCGCAGCTCGACGTCATCCTCCCGCATCGCGGTGACCTGCCGCAGGTCATCGCGCATCCGGACCTGGTCGGCGATCACCCGGGCGTCTTTCGGGTCGCTCTTGTGCTCGCCGCCGACGGTGCCGCGGCGAGCACGGTTCACCGCCAGCCCGGGCACGTGCACCACGGTCAGCCCGGCTTCGATCAGCATCGCCTCCAGCAGGCCGGCGATCCCGCCCAGCAGATCGATCCCGACCCGGGCGGGACCGTGAACGGTCTCGGCGGCGTGGACCTCATCGATCATTCCAGCGATCGCTGCCGGGGTGTTCTCGACGGCGTGGCTGGTCAGCACCGTGCCGGTCTCGGCGACTTTGACCTCTATCCAGTGGATGTCCTTGGCGACATCGATTCCGACTGCGACTGTCATCGTGAACCTCCCTCGCTCGTCAGTCGCGTGCGGCCTCTTCCCCCCGTCCTTGCCCTACACAGCGATCGATCGCAGTTCCTAATCAGCGGTCAGGAAGAAGCGGCGAGGCAGGGGGCAAAGCCTCCTTGGCCATCCGATGCAGCCAGCATGAAAACCATCCCTGCCTCGCTCGCACATTCCCGATCCTGCCGCGTCAACAACACGATCGGGAACACTCAGAAAGGTAGGGCGACATGACCGGATCAGCCTCACGCTGGCTCAGGCCCGTCTTCGGTGCGCTCGCGGGAGCGGGCGCCATTGCCGCGATAGCGTTGGTGCCGCTGATCGAGGTTCCCCCGATCGCGCCGGAACCGGCATCCGTGGCAGTTTCGCCGCCGTCGGCCGGGCAGACCCTCGTGTGTGCCGGTGACCTGCTCGTGTCTGCACGAGACTCGACAGCCGTGAGCTCGATCACCGTGGCAGCGCCCCAGGCCGTGGCAACGGCAGGGGAGAGCGCGATCGATCGCGGCGAGTTGGCTTCGGATGCCGCGGGAGCGGCTCCGCTCGTGCTTCGCTCGGCGCCGGGGTCGGAGCCTTTCGCTGCCGCGGGTTCTGCCACGGTCGGCGACCCCGACCTGACTGGGTACAGCGCGGCATCCTGCCGCCTGCCGCTGCTGGATTCGTGGCTCGTGGCCGGGGCGGGCACGACAGGCGCCGCCGACCTTGTCGTGCTCTCCAACCCGGGAGAGGTCGCCGCGACTGTCACACTCACTGTCTATGGAGCCTCCGGAGCCGAGGTTCCGCCCGGTGGCGGGGGCATCGTCGTGCGCCCCGGCGCTCAGCGCATCATCCCTCTCGCGGGCATCGCCCTCGGCGAGGAGAGCCCCGTCGTGCACGTTCAAGCCACCGGCGCCCCGGTCGCGGCATCCCTGCAGTCGAGCATCACGCGGGTCCTCGAGCCCGGCGGGGTGGACCAGTCCGGAGCGCTCAGCGAGCTCGCCACCAGCCAGACGATCGTCGGGGTCACGGTCACCGAGGGAGCGCTCGCCAGCGGGTCGGGGCTTTCCGGAACCATGGTGCGGGTGCTCTCGCCGGATGCCGATACCGAAGCGACGATCTCGGTGCGAGCTGTCGGTACCGCAGCGCCGGCCATCGACCCGGTGAACGTTCAGCTCCGGGCGGGAATCCCGGCGGCTGTCGAAATGCCGAGCCTGCCGGTCGGTTCCTACACGGTGGATGTCGTGGCCTCGACACCGGTCGCGGCTGCGGTGTGGCAGACCACCGGCTTCGGTGCGGCATCCGACTTCGCCTGGTACCAGGCGTCCCCGCAGATCGAGTCTTCCGCGGTCATCGCTGTGCCGAGCGGGCCGGGCCCTGTCCTCACCATCGCCAACCCGGGCTCAGCGGATGTGACAGTCGAGCTTGCGGAACCGGGGTCTGGCCCTGTCCCGGTGACAGTGCCGGCGGGCGCGAGCGTTCAGGTACCGCTGCGGGCCGCGATAGCGTACGAGCTCACCGGGGGGCCCGTACGCGCGAGCGTTGGCTACGTCGGCGCCGGTGCTCTGGGTGCGTTCCCGGTGTTTCCCGCGACCGCGGGCCAGGAGCCGATCGTCGTCTACCCCTGAGCCGGCCTCAGAAGTAGCGGAAGCGGTCGGGGCCCAGATCCCACGGATCCTTGCCGAGGTACTGCGCCGCAGCGCGGAACACTGCCCCCTCGATCATCATCCGGCGATGCAGGTCATCGTTGCGGTGCAGGTGCGACAGGCGCTCCAGCGGCACGCGGTACAGGATGATGCGCTTCTGGTCGGTGAGCACTGCCCACCGGGGGATGCCGTCGGCATCCGTCGCGGGGGGCATATCGCCGATCTCGAAACTGACCTCGCGGAGCTCCTCCCACGCCGATCGTAGGAACTCCGCCGCGGTGCCGACGGTGAGGTCGAACCTGTCGATGCGGGTGTCCAGGGGCGGGAGTGGTGGGCGAACGACGGGGCTGCGTCCCACGCGCCCATGGCGCCCGTGACGTGCGGGGCGCCGGGATCGTGCCGGGGCTGAGCGGGAGCGTCGCCAGGCCATGCGCCCATCCTAGATCGGCCCGATCCCCCGGACCTCACCGTTGCGGTGTCACGGATGCGTGGTTTGCGCCGCCGGCGACCCGCAGCGCGTGACACGCGAACGGTTGCGGTGGTCGGCCCGGCCCGCGTGGCGGCCGACTGTGCCGTGGGCATGCGGGTACCGTGACGGTGATGCGTGAACGGTTGTGCTCCAAGATTGCGTGCGCGCGGGAAGCCGTTGCCACGCTCACCTACGACTACGGCGACCAGATGGCGGTGCTCGGCCCGCTGGGCCCCGAGGCGGTGGTCCATGCGCACGATCTGTGCAGCATCCACACCGAGCGGCTCGCCATGCCGCGAGGCTGGGTGGTTGTGCGCCACGAAACCCTGCGGGCCTGACGGGGCGCAGCTCCGGCGGCCGGCGGCGTGGGAGAATACCGCTCATGTCGACTTCTACGATCGCCGCGCTCGATTACACCGTCGCTGACCTCGCGCTCGCCGATGCCGGACGCCACCAGATCCGCCTCGCCGAGAACGAGATGCCGGGCTTGATGGCTCTGCGCGAGGAGTTCGGTCCGCAGCAGCCGCTACGCGGTGCGCGGATCGCGGGATCCCTGCACATGACAGTGCAAACGGCTGTGCTCATCGAGACGCTCGTGGCTCTTGGAGCCCGGGTGCGGTGGGCCAGCTGCAACATCTTCTCGACCCAGAACGAAGCTGCGGCTGCCGTCGTGGTCGGCCCGACCGGCACCGTCGACCGGCCCCAGGGTGTTCCGGTGTTCGCCTGGAAGGGCGAGACCCTCGCCGAGTACTGGGACTGCACCGATCGCATCTTCGACTGGTCGGCGGAGGGATTCGACGGTCCGAACCTCATCCTCGACGACGGCGGTGACGCGACCCTCCTCGTCCACAAGGGCGTCGCGTTCGAGAAGGCGGGGGCAGTGCCGGATGCCGCTCCCGGCGATTCCGCGGAGTACCGGGTGGTTCTCGACGCGCTGCGTCGCTCCCTTGCCAGCGACCCTGAGCGCTTCACGCGCATGAGTCGGGAGCTCGTCGGTGTGACCGAAGAGACCACCACCGGCGTGCACCGGCTCTATGAGCTGGCACGTGATGGCGAGCTGCTGTTCCGTGCGATCAACGTGAACGACTCGGTCACCAAGTCAAAGTTCGACAACAAGTACGGCATCCGCCACTCCCTGCCCGACGGTCTCAACCGTGCCACCGATGCTCTCATCGGCGGGAAAGTTGCCTTCGTCGCCGGGTACGGGGATGTCGGCAAGGGGGCCGCTGAGGCGCTGCGTGGCCAGGGAGCTCGCGTCATCGTGAGCGAAATCGACCCGATCTGCGCGTTGCAGGCGGCCATGGACGGCTTCCAGGTCGCCAGGCTCGAGGATGTCATCGATCAGGTCGACATCCTCATCACGGGAACCGGCAACCGCAACGTTGTCACCGTCGATCACCTGCTCGCGATGAAGCACCTCGCGATCGTCGCCAACGTCGGGCACTTCGACAACGAGATCGACATGGCGGGCCTGGAAAGCCTCGCCGGAACCGAGCGCGTCGAGATCAAGCCCCAGGTCCACGAGTGGAGACTTCCCACCGGCCGGAGCGTGCTGGTCCTCAGCGAAGGACGCCTCATGAACCTCGGGAACGCGACGGGTCATCCCTCGTTTGTCATGAGCGCCTCGTTCACCAATCAGGTCCTCGCCCAGATCGAGCTGTGGACCAAGCGCGACAACTATCCACTGGGTGTTGCAACGCTCCCCAAGGCCCTCGACGAGAAGGTTGCGCGCCTGCATCTTCCCGCCCTCGGAGTCCAGCTGACGCAGCTTTCCGGCGATCAGGCTGCCTACATCGGCGTTCCGGTCGAGGGGCCGTACAAGCTGGAGCACTACCGCTACTGACGCACCGTCCGGACCGTCGTGGTGTCGGCATCCCCGGCGGTCAGAGTGGCGAGGCGCTCGTTCTGCAGGGCCAAGGCGCGTGCTTCGCGCGCCCGCCGCAGGGCGACGACACCACGCAGCAGCGTCTCGGGATCGACCGGCGGGAGAGGCGACACGTACGGAGCGACCTCGGTTGCCAGCGCTGCGGCGACCCGCGTCCGCGCGCCGGGGTCGAGGTAGACGGCCTGGTGAACGAACTGCGAGACACGGCGTGCCAGCCGATCGGGCATGCGCCCGACGTCAGCGACCGCCGCCCAACTCGCCAACGCCGGGGGCACCTCGACGGGGCGTGGCCGAAGTTTCGGGGCACGTGAGCGCTCGCAGTATGTGCCGGCGACAAGGTCGCCGAGGCGCTGCGTCCGTGGCGTGAACGCACCGACGATCGCCGCCACCGCGCCCGCGGTCAGCCAGATCTCCAACACCCCGATGAAGGCGCGGATGAACGCGTGGCGGAATCCTGCAGCGCCGCCGTCGACGCGCACGATGCGGCCGCCCACTGCCCACCGGCCGAGGCTCGAGCCGCCCGTGAGTGTCTCTACGAGCGCCGGAACGAGCACCAGGACGACGACCACTGTCGTGATTCCGAGAATCGGCGCCGCGGCGGCATCCAGGAACGCGCCGCCCAGCAGCCAGTTCGCCACGACGGCCAGCACGAGCAGGAGCACGACGGATGCGACCACATCGATCAGGCAGCCGAGCGCTCGCTGAAAGAAGCTCAGGGGCTGGATGTCGAGCGCGACTGCTTCGCCGGTGAGCACTTCGTCCTGACGGATCTCGACCGTCATCGGGTGCTCGGGGGCCATGGGTACAGTAAAGCAAATGGATCTCGATGCCCTGACTGACGCGCGACGCGCGGAGTGGGCGCGGCTGGACCAGCTCGGCCGCTCCCGTCGGCTCTCGGGTGCCGAGATCGATGAACTGGTCACCCGGTATCGGGCCGCGTCGGCGGATCTCGCCGACATCAAGACGACCGCGGGGCGCACTGCCGAGGGTGACTACGTCTCGCTGCTCCTGGCGCGCGCCCGGCGCCGGCTGACGGGCCGCGGTGAGAATCCGCTTCGGCAGATCCCCCGCTTCTTCCTCTGGCAGTTGCCGGCGGCGCTGTACCGGCTGCGGTGGACCACCCTCGCTGTCGCTGGCCTGTTCGTGGTGGTCGCGACGGTGGTAGCAACCTGGATCTCCCGTGATCCGGCGCTGGTCGCGTCGCTGGGCTCACAGGTGCAACTCGAGTACTACGCGGATGTCGAGTTCGAGGGCTACTACAGCGAGAATCCCGCGGCCGTCTTCGCAGGTACGGTCTGGACGAACAACGCGTGGATCGCAGCCCAGAGCGTGCTGTTCGGGATTACCGGGATCTGGCCGGTGATGGTGCTGGTACAAAATGCCGTCGCGGTCGGGACGGCAGCCGCCGTGCTCGCAGCCTTCGACCGCATCGACACGTTTTTCCTCTTCATCCTTCCGCACGGGCAACTGGAGCTCACGTGTGTCTTCGTCGCCGTCGCGGCCGGCCTTCACCTCTTCTGGTCATGGGTCGCGCCGGGTCCGCGCACGCGCGGTGAGGCGCTCGCTTCGGAGGGTCGGGCGCTGGCGACGGTGGCGATCGGACTCGTCTTCGCGCTCGCTGTGGCGGGGGTCATCGAGGGCTTCGTGACCGCCCAGGCGTGGCCGTGGGCCCTCAAGATCGGTATCGGAACCGCTGCGCTCGCGGCGTTCCTGGTTTACATGCTCGTCGTCGGGCGGCGAGCGGTGCGTGCCGGTGAGACGGGGGACCTCACGGAGTTCCACACCGGCACCCCGCGCCTGTGGAGCGGCGGATGAGCGGCATCCTCGACGCTCGCTCCTTTTGAACTGATCAAAAATGCGCTAGCGTCGAGGTGTGATGGATGCGCGGGGGATCGCCGGCCCAGAGCCGGTCGAATCGGTGATCCGCGCAGCGGGGCTCCGGGTCACGAGCGCGCGCCTCGCGGTGCTCGACGCTCTGCGAGAGCACCCTCACGCCAGCGCTGATGCGATCTTCGCGGATGTCGACCGCCGCGCCCCCGGGACCACCCTGCAATCCGTCTATAACGCACTGAGCGACTTCGAGGCGGCGGGACTGGTGCGCCGCATCCAGCCGGCCGGCCAGCCCATGCGGTTCGAGGTCCGCATCGACGACAACCATCACCACCTGGTGTGCACCTCGTGCGGGCGGGTCGAAGACGTCGACTGCGTCACCGGCGAAGCACCGTGTCTGCATCCGTCGCAAACCCATGGCTTCGCACTCGCTCAGGCCGAGATCACATTCTGGGGCGTGTGCGAAGCGTGCGCCGCGACAGAGACCGACTCTTCATCACCTACCCACAACCCGACCGTCACGGAAGGACGATCATGAGCGAAAACGACCCGGCAGTCACCCCCCTGGGGGAACAGCCCAATGACATCGATCAGGCTGTCACCGTCACAGACACCGACGAGGCAGAAGTCGCCGAGGCTACGGGCGACGGCGCCTGCCCCGTCATCCATGCGCAGCCCCACCCCACGAACGGTTCGGCCAACCAGGTGTGGTGGCCGAACAAGCTGAACCTCAAGATCCTCGCGAAGAACCCCGTGGAGGCGAACCCCTACGGCGGTGACTTCGACTACAAGGCCGCGTTCGAGTCCCTCGATCTTGACGCCGTGAAGAAGGACATCGAACAGACCATCACGGTCTCGCAGGACTGGTGGCCGGCTGACTTCGGCAACTACGGCCCCCTCATGATCCGTATGGCCTGGCACAGCGCTGGCACCTACCGCGTGATGGACGGACGTGGCGGCGGTGGCACCGGCCAGCAGCGGTTCGCGCCGCTGAACAGCTGGCCCGACAACGTCGGCCTCGACAAGGCTCGCCGCATCCTGTGGCCGGTCAAGAAGAAGTACGGGCGCGCGCTGTCGTGGGGCGATCTCATGATCCTCGCCGGCAACGTCGCGCACGAGAACATGGGCTTCGAGACGTTCGGGTTCGCCGGTGGACGTATCGATGCGTGGGAGCCGGATGACGACGTCTACTGGGGCCCCGAGACCACCTGGCTCGGCGACGAGCGCTACACGGGTGAGCGCAACCTCGAGCGCCCGCTCGCCGCGGTGCAGATGGGACTCATCTACGTCAACCCCGAGGGTCCGAACGGCAACCCCGACCCGCTGGCATCGGCCATCGACATCCGCGAGACCTTCAAGCGGATGGCGATGAACGACGAAGAAACCGTCGCCCTGATCGCCGGCGGTCACACCTTCGGCAAGACGCACGGGGCGGCATCCGACTCGTACCTCGAGAACAACCCCGAGGCCGCCGGTCCCGAGATGCAGGGTCTGGGCTGGAAGAACAACTTCGGCTCGGGCAAGGGTGACGACCAGATCACGAGTGGTCTCGAGGTCACCTGGACGTACCACCCGACCCGCTGGGACAACGAGTTCTTCCACATCCTGTTCGGCTACGAGTGGGAGCTCATGCAGAGCCCCGCCGGCGCCAACCAGTGGCGTCCGGTCAACGGCGGGGGTGCCGACATGGTGCCCCTTGCCCACGACCCGTCGAAGCGTCGCGAGCCCCGGATGCTCACGAGCGACCTCGCGTTGCGGTTCGACCCCGAGTACGAGAAGATCTCGCGCCGGTTCCTCGAAGACCCGGAAGCGTTCGCTGACGCGTTCGCTCGCGCCTGGTTCAAGCTGACCCACCGCGACATGGGCCCCAAGGCTCGCTACCTCGGCCCGGAGGTCCCTGCCGAGGACTTGGTGTGGCAGGACCCGGTGCCCCCGGTTGACCACCCGCTCATCGATGAGGCCGATGCTGCGCTCTTCAAGCAGCGCATCCTCGAGTCTGGCCTCACCGTCGCCGAGCTCGTGCAGACGACGTGGGCTGCGGCATCCACTTTCCGCGGCAGCGACAAGCGCGGTGGCGTGAACGGCGCTCGTCTTCGCCTGGCACCGCAGAAGGACTTCGAGGTCAACAACCCCGCGCAGGTCGCGAAGGTGATCGGCGTGCTCGAGGGCATCAAGGCGGACTTCGACGCATCGGCTCCAGGCGGTAAGAAGGTGTCACTGGCCGACCTCATCGTGCTGGCGGGCAACGCCGGTGTCGAGAAGGCCGCAAAGGATGCCGGTGTCGAGGCCGTCGTGACG
>NZ_JASBSF010000109.1 GCF_030149085.1 Microbacterium sp.
TGCCCGCCAGGACGAGCATGTAGACCACGCCGACGCCGGCTGCCTCTGTGGGGGTGAAGATCCCCGACAGGATGCCGCCGAGCACGATGACACCGGCTCCCATCGCCGGCAGCGACTGAAGCACCGGGAACCAGCGCTCGCGGCCGTGGACAGCGGGCAGACGGAGATCTTCACGCTTGCGCGTCATGATCCAGACCATCAGACAGAGCAGGACGACCATCAGCAGTGCCGGCACGATGCCCGCGATGAACAGCGCCCCCACGGATACACCGCCCGCGACACCGTAGATGATCGCCGGCAGTGACGGTGGCAGGACCGGCGCGATGAGCGACGATGAGGCGGTCAGACCGGTCGCGAACGTGGCGGGGTAGCCGCGCTGCATCATCGCCGGCACCTGGACGCGACCCATTGCGGCCGCGTCGCTGATCGCCGCGCCCGACATCCACGAGAATCCGAAGCTGGTGAAGACGTTCACGTAGCCGAGGCTTCCGCGCACGCGTCCGAAGACGGCCGTCGCGGCGTTGAACAGCTTGTCGGAGATGCCGCTCGCGTTCGCGATGTTCCCAAGCATGATGAACAGAGGCACGGCCAGCAGCGGGAACGCGTTGACGCCCGAGATGGACTGCTGCGCGGCGACGGCGAGGTTCGCGGTCGAGTCGAAGGAGATGTACACCAGCGACGGCACGAACAGGGCGATCGCGACGGGCACCCGCATCGCCAGCAGAACAAGCAGGAGAAGGATCATCCACGTGAGAGTGAACATCAGTCGATTGCCTCCACGTCGATGACCGGCTTGTTCACGTACTGCGACGGATACCGGAGCGACAGATAAACGTTCACGAGGGAGTGCACCGCGATCAGGCTGAACCCGACGATGGCGGATGCGTAGAAGACAGCCTGCGGGATGCGAGACGCGGGCAGCAGGATGTGGCCGGCCTGCATCACGAGCTGCACGCTGCCGATCGCGAGCATCGACGCGACGACAGCGCTGATGAGCGCCGCGAACGCGTCGATGCCCGCCATCACCCGGCCGGTATTGCGCGCCGAGTACAGCTGCACCACGATGTTCCGCCGCCGGGCGGTGACGAACGTGGCTGCCACGAACACGAACCACACGAAGGTGAATCGGGCGAGCTCTTCGGTCCAGATGAGCGGTGCGTTGAGGACGAACCGCGTGAACACCTGGAGGGCGACGAGCGCGAGCAGCGCGACGAGCAAGACCACCGCGACGATGATCTCGGTGCGTACGAGCCACCGATACAGTCGCGATCGCGTCTCCGGAAATTCCGGGTCAGCGGGCTGGGTGTCGGTCAATTTCAGTTCTCCTGCAGCTCGAGGAAGAAGTCGGCGAACTCGGGCATGTTGTTCGGAACGATCTCGGAGGCGCGCTCGCGGAAGGAGTCGACGTCCACGTCGCGGTTCACCGTGATGGCGCCGCTCTCTTCCCATTCGACCAGGAAGTCCTCTTCCTGCTGCTCGACGCAGTCACGAACCGCGGCCTGCGCGTCCTTGCCTGCCTGGCGGAGTGCCTCCTGCTGGTCCTCCGACAGAGAGTTCAGCGTCGCGTCCGACGTCAGCAGCATGACGCCCTGGATCATGTGTCCGGTGAGGTTGATGTAGTCCTGCACCTCGTAGAACTTCTGGCTGGCGATCGTCGGGATCGGGTTCTCCTGCGCGTCGACCGTGCCCTGCTGAAGCGCGAGGTAGACCTCGTCCAGCGCCATCGGCGTGGCGGTGCCTCCCATGATCTCCGCCATGGTCATGTACATCGGCGCGTTGGCGGCACGAAGCTTCTGACCCTGCAGGTCGGTGTAGGTGTTGACGGGGTTCTTGCTGGTCACGTGGCGCGTGCCGTAGTACCAGGCACCGAGCACGTCGAGTCCCGAGCTCGTCTTCAGGTCGGCCCACAGCTGCTGGCCGATCTCACCGTCGAGGGTGTCCTCGAAGTGGTCGACGTCGGAGAACGCGTACGGGGCGTCGAGCATCGCCACGCGGGGCTCGTACAGTCCGAGGAACGACGGGCCCGCGATGGCCATGTCCAGCGCACCGCCGGCGACCTGCTCGATGGTCTCCTCCTCGTTGCCGAGCTGGCCGGAGGGGAAGCCCTCGACCTGCAGCCCGCTGCCTTCGAGCGATTCGTTGAGCGCGGGGACGCCGCACGCGCCGACGGGGTGGGAGGCGTCGTACTGGTACGACAGGCGCAGGACGCGGTCGGCTGCCGCCGACGAGTCATCGGATCCCGCGTCGCCGCTCGAGCTGGGGGCCGTCGTTCCGACACAGCCCGACAGTGCGAGCACGCCGACGGCGGTCATCGCGGCAAGGGTGAGTGCTTTCCTCATGGTGTTCTCCTTTGGACGTGCGGCGCGCGGGTCGCGCCGCGAGGGGGTGACAGTTAGATGCGATCGGCGGTGTCGACGGACCACGCCGCGAGCTGAGCGTCGTTCCAGACGATTCCGAGCCCGGCTGAATCGGGCGCGGTGACCATGCCCGCGTGCGGGGCGATCTCGTTGTGCATGACGCCGCGCAGTTGGGGGATGTGCTCGACCCACATCCCGTTGGGTACCGCACACGCGAGACTCACGTGCAGCTCCATCAAGAAGTGAGGCGCGACGGGGATGTTGGCGGCTTCGGAAAGGTGAGCCACTTTCAGCCAGGGTGTGATTCCGCCGACGCGAGCCACATCGACCTGGATGATCGAAGCCGCCTCGGCGTCGACGTAGGTCTGGAACTGGCCGACGGAGTACAGGGTCTCGCCGACGGCGATCGGGACGGCGCTGTGGCGCGCGAGCTGAGCGTGGCCGGCGACGTTGTCGGCGGGCAGCGGCTCCTCGAGCCAGCCGATGCCGAGGTCGGCGTACGCGGCGGCACGGCGGATGGCCTCAGCGACGGTGAACGACTGGATCGCGTCGACGAAGATCTCGAAGTCGTCACCGACCGCGGCGCGCACCGCACGGAGCCGCTCGACGTCTCCGTGGACGGTCGGCTTGCCGACCTTGACCTTGGCGGCGCGCATACCCGACGCCTCCACCGCGGACACGCCTTCGACGAGTTCGTCGATCGAGAGGTGGAGCCACCCGTTCTCGGTGTCATAGCAGTCCAGCTCGTTTCGGTAGCCCCCGGCCGCGACCCACAACGGTGTGTCTTCGCGGCGCCCGTTGACGTCCCACACCGCCGTGTCCACGGCGGCGAGGGCGAGCGAGGTGATCGCACCGGGGGCAGTGGCGCGCGTGGATGCGAAGAGCGTGTTCCAGATGTGTTCGGTCCGGCGCACGTCCATGCCGACGAGCTGCGGGAGGAAGACGTCGCGCACCAGCGCGAGGACGGCGCTGCCTCCGGTCCCGATCGTGTAGCTGTAGCCGCGTCCGGCGTGTCCGTCGGACGTGGCGATGTCGACGAACACCGTCTCCTGCGACTGGAAGCTCTGGATGGCGTCCGTGCGTACTGTCTCGACCGGAATATCGACAAGGTGCGCGGAAGCAGAGGTGATGACGGTCATGCGGCTCAGTCCTCGAAGATGTCGGAGTGGGCGGTGTAGATGGCGTCGCGCACATCGGCCGCGAGGCTCAAGTGCTGGCCCATGAGTGGGACGAGGTCATGCAGGTCAACCTGTCGAGCCAGTTCGTCCTGACCCAAGCTGTCGGCGGCGCGATGCTCGCCCGAGGAGCAGGCAAGATCATCTTCACCGCGAGCCTCCTGAGCTTTCAAGGCGGAATCAACGTGCCCGGATACACGGCCGCCAAGTCGGGGGTGGCGGGTCTCGTACGCGCCCTGTCGAACGAATGGGCCGGTCGCGGGGTCAACGTGAATGCGATCGCCCCCGGCTACATCGCGACCGACAACACCCAGGCGCTCCAAGACGACGTCGACCGCGCGCGTGCGATCCTTGAGCGGATTCCCGCCGGCCGCTGGGGGCGCGGCGATGACCTAGTGGGGGCGACGGTCTTCCTCTCGTCCGCCGCGTCGGACTATGTCGATGGCGCGGTGATTCCCGTGGACGGCGGGTGGCTGGGCCGATGAGCGTGCTCGAGCATCCGATCATTCCCGTCATCGAGATCGAGGACGCCGAACACGCCGTCCCTCTGGCCGATGCACTGACCGCCGGCGGGATCGGCTGTGCCGAGATCACGTTGCGGACGGATGCCGGGCTGGCGGCGATCCGGGCGATCGCGACGCACCGTCCCGACTTCGAGGTGGGGGCGGGCACGGTGATCGAGTCCGCCCAGGTCGCTGAGGTCACCGAGGCAGGGGCGCGTTTCGTCGTGTCGCCGGGTCTCGACCTCGACGTCGTCGACGCGTCGCGCGCGGCGGGGGTCGTGGCCATACCGGGTGTCGCGACGGCGACGGAGATCCAGCGCGCAGCGCGACAGGGGCTCACTCACCTCAAGCTCTTCCCCGCTGGAGTGCTCGGAGGACCCGCGTTGCTGAAAGCGCTGGGCGGGCCGTTCCCAGGCATCCGCTTTCTGCCCAGCGGCGGCGTGAACGCGCAGACCATCGCCGAGTACGCCGCGCTTACGAACGTCTTCGCGGTCAGTGGAAGTTGGATGGCCTCGCGCTCGCTCATCGCCGCAGGCGACACCGGTGTCATCACGCGTCTGTCGGCGGCCGCCGTCGGCGCGTACCGCAGCGCATCGGAGCGGGCCTGACATGGGAGGCCTCGTCCTGACCGTCGGTGAAGGGCTCGGCGTCTTGCAGCCGTCTGGCGGAGGCAGTCTTGAGGCAGGCGACGCGTCGGTGTCGACCGGTGGTGCCGAGGGCAATGTCGCGGTCGGGCTCGCCCGCCTCGGAACACCGGTGCGTTGGGCGGGACGTGTGGGGCGCGACGGCATCGGCCGGCGCGTGACGGGCAGCCTTCGCCGAGAGGGGGTCGAGGTCGTCGCGTTCGAGGACGCTCAGGCCCCGACCGCGTTCTTGGTCAAGGAGTCCCCCGCCCCAGGCCGCACCGTCGTGTCTTACTACCGGACGGCGTGCGCGGGCAGTCGACTGAGTGTCGACGACGTCGCCTCGCTCCCCCTTGACGATGTCGCCGTCATCCACGTCACGGGAATCACACTCGCCCTGTCAGACTCCGCGTCCGCCGCGATCGATGCACTCGTTCAGCGCGCCCGCGATAACGGAGCACTGGTGTCGTTTGACGTCAACCATCGCGCGCGCCTCTGGGGCGAGCGTGATGCGAGCGCGGCGTACCGACGTCTCGCCGCCCGCAGCGACATTGTGTTCGCGGGTGACGACGAGGCAGCGCTGCTCGTCGGCGGGACACCCGAGCAGATGCTCGAAGGCATCGCGGCGTGGGGCGCTTCTGAGGTTGTCCTCAAACGCGGGGTCCAAGGAGCACTGGCGCTCATCGACGGCGACCTGCACCGACGCGCAGCGGTAGCCGTGGACGTCGTCGACACCGTGGGTGCCGGCGATGCATTCGTCGCCGGCTATCTCGCCGAGCGCCTCCGCGGGGCGGACGCGCAGTCGCGCCTGCGTCTCGCGACCTTATGCGGCGCCGCCGCGTGTCGCGCGCCCGGCGATTGGGAAGGCGCCGCGACACGCGACGAAGCCGTCACGATCGAGCGCGCGGCAGCCGGCCGCTCCCCGGCGCAGGACGACTCCGGAGACCCCGTCATCCGCTGAGCCGGCGCGTGATCCGTGTCGCTCGCGGAGGAATCCGCGGGCGACGCGACGGGGGTCGCGTGGTTCGGCCGGCCCGGTGATGCGTTCGCGCACCTCCGAGCCGACCGAATACCTCACTGTGCGGGTTCGAGTGCCCCATCGACGCGTCGCGGCACGCCTCGGTAGCCGTCGCGGAGCTCCTCCGGAAGCAGGCCCTCCGGTGCGTTCTGCCAGGCGAAGGGTCGCAGGAATCGGCGGATCGCTGTGATTCCGACAGACGTGTGAATGGTGTTCGTCGCCGGCCACGGACCACCGTGGTGCTGGGCCCAACCCACGCGAACACCGGTCGGGAACCCGTTGTACACGAGACGCCCGGCACGCTTCTCGAGCGTCGGCAGCATGCCCTGCAGCCATGCGAGGTCACTCGGCTCGGCGTGCGTGCTCACGGTAAGGGAGTCGGGCACAGCCGCGAGCGCCCGCTCCAGCTCCGCGTCGTCGCGGTAGGTGACCAACAGGACGAGGGGCCCGAATGCCTCCGCGGTGTGCGCAGGGGTGACGTCGCCTGCGTCGACGCGCAGCACGCGCGGCGCGACCGTGAACCCGTCGCCCGCCGCGTCCGGACTGCCGAGCAGCGAGGTCACGCCGGGCGCGGCCTCGAGCTCCTTCTCCGCCTCCCGGAACGACGACAGGACGCGATCGTTGAGCAACACGCCCGCATCGACCCCGGTCATGGCTGCGACGACGTCGGCCGCGAAGCGCTCCCCCGCCTCGCCGGCCGGAACGAACGCCACGCCGGGTTTCGTGCACAGCTGACCTGCCGAGCCGGTGACCGATACGGCAAGCCCGCTCGCGATCTCCGCCGAGCGCGCTTCGAGGGCAGCCGCGGTGATGAGCAGCGGGTTGACGCTCTGCAGCTCGCCGTAGAACGGGATGGGGGTGTCTCGTTCGGCGATGATCTCCATGAGTCGCGAGGCGGCGCCGAGTGATCCGGTGAAGCCGACGGCGGCGATCTCGGCACGAGCCACCAGCCGCGCACCCGGCTGCTGTCCGTAAACGATGCCGATCGTGCCGGCAGGCGCGCCGACCTTCTCGGCGCCGCGGCGCAGCGCGCGGTACGACGCACGCGACGTCAGGAGGTGCGCGCTGTGCGCCTTCGCGATGACGGGGTTGCCTGCGGCCAGCGCCGAGGCGGTGTCCCCGCCCGGTACCGAGAACGCGAACGGAAAGTTGCTCGACCCGAACACCGCGACCGGCCCGAGCGGGAGCAGCATCCGGCGAACGTCGGGTTGGGCGCCCATGGGGGTGTCCCCGGCATGGTCGATCGCGGCTTCGAGGAACGACCCCTCGCGCACAGCCTCGGCGAACAAGCGCAGCTGATAGGTCGTGCGGGTCAGCTCGCCGTTCAAGCGGGCATCCGTAAGCCCGGTCTCGGATGCCGCGGTCTCGACGAGCCCGGCGCGGTCAGCTTCGAGCTCGTCGGCCATCGCCTCGAGCAGGCCGGCGCGCCAGTCTCGTCCGCGCCCGGCGATATCCGCCGCGGCAGCGGCAGCGGCAGCGACGATGTCGTCGAGTTCGGCATCGGTCGTGGCGGTGATGTCGGTGTCGGAACGAGCGCCGGTACGCGGGTCGGTGGTGGTCAGGATCTGGGTCATGTCGTCTCCTCTGGCGTCGTGTCGGATGTCGTCATGCGGTCACAGCAGGTCACGGGAAGCCAGATTCCGCATCAGCGCACCCATGCCGAATGTCCACTCGTCACACGTTTCACTGTGCTGCACCACGTTGACGAGGGCTCCGAGTTCGCGGGAAGCGATCGTGACCACGTCGTCCAGCTTGTGGGTGAAGCCCATTCCCTCGGCATCCCGATCTTCGATGGGAGCAAAGAGTGTACCCAGCATCAGGATGGCGCCATCGGGGTACTGGTGGTGAGGCCCGATCAGCTGCCCGACAAGGTCGAGGGGGTCGCGGCTGATTTGGCGCATGTCGGACTCGGCGCGCATCGTGAACCCGTCAGTCCCACGCACCTCGACCGTCACGGCCATCCCGCGCACGTCGTCGATCGTGAACGCATCATCGAAGAGTCGGATGAACGGTCCGGTCGCGCACGCGGCGTTGTTGTCTTTGGCCTTCGGCAACAGCAGCGCGCTACGCCCTTCGACGTCGCGGAGGTTGACGTCGTTGCCGAGCGTCGCGCCGACAACCGTGCCAGACGAGGTGACGACGAGTGCGACCTCCGGCTCGGGGTTGTTCCACGTCGACGACGCCAGCACGCCGATCTGCTCGCCCGTACCCCGGGACGACAGCGGCAGCGCCTTGGTGAAGATCTCCGCGTCCGGGCCGATGCCGACCTCGAGGTACTGCGACCACAGACCTTCGCCGATGAGCATGTCCTTGAGCTTCATCGCCTGATCGGAACCGGGAACGAGTCCGCGCAGGTCGCCGCCGATGTGCGCGGTGATCGTCTCGCGCAGCGCGGCCGCCGCCGTGGCGTCTCCCCGTGCCTGCTCCTCGATGACGCGCTCGATCATCGAGACCGCGAATGTCACGCCGGCGGCCTTGACGGCCTGAAGGTCGTGTGGGGCGAGCAGCCATGACCGGCTGTCGTCACGGACGTCGAACGGCGTGTTCGCGTAGATGTCCGCCGCCGATCCCAGATCGTCGCCGATGGCTGCGCGGGCGGCGGCGACCGGGTCGGGCTCTTCGAGCAGGTCGCGGACGGTGGCGAACACCGGAGTCAGCGCGCGCACACGTCCCTTGTGGATGAGCACGGGGGTCGGGCCGGAAACGGCGGGATCCCACACCCGCCCGATGAGCACTGCGCGGTCGGCGTCGGTCGGCAGCGCGTCGGATAGAGCAGGGAACCAGGGGGAGGGCGAGGTCACGCAAAGACTCCTTCAGCAGTCAGAACCCCTCCAGCCTACGCAAAGGTCAAATGATTTTGGCCGTCGGTGCCCGGAACACCACTGAGAACACCACAACCCCCCTTACTCATCAGCCCACGACCGCGCACTCCGGAGGAGATACGCACTCCGGAGGGCCAATCCCCGGAATCGACCCTCCCGAACGCAAATCTCCTCCTGAGTGCACCAGGCACGGGCGACGCGCCCACCAGCGCGGCGGCGCACCCAGGCAAGGCACCGCGAGGCACCGAGCACGAACTCAGGACGCGCGGAGCCCGCGAAACAGCGACGCCCCGGAAACACGCGCCAGAAGAGCCGAGTTCGGCGCGCGCATCCTGAGTTAGTGCGCGTCGAGCCGCCGATACCCACACCCCGCGCACCGCGAACCCCCACACCGTCAGCCGGCCCAGCTCGCGCGTAGCTCCCCCGTCCGCACATCCACCGCGAGCTTGAGCGACGACGCGACCGCCACCTGCAGCAGCGCCTCGAGTTCCGACGCGACGGCCACCCGCGCCGACGCCAGGTGCCCCGGCAGCGCGACCTCCACCGCGCCCAGCGCCAACAGCTCGCCCCACGTCAGGTCGGCGAGCATCCGCAGCGCCGAGGCGTCGCCGACGAACCCATGCCCCACCTCGTGCGGCGCTCCCGGGCACGACTGAGGGGCGGCCCCGTCCGGGACGCCCCTCAGTCGCTTGGCCGCTCACACCAGGCGTGCGACTGGCGGAGATGCGATATCGCGGGTTGCGTCATTCATCGGTCGACGTCCATCAGCCGCACGATCTTCAGTGCGCGAGGGTGTGTCAGATTAACGGTGGATCTGGCCTGGCGCATTTCAGTTGATTCGGCCTTCGAAGGTGATCGCGAAGGCGTTGAGTGCGGGCTTCCACCTGGTGACCCAGCGTGCCCGACCCCGGCCGGTCGGGTCAAGCGACCGCGTCACGAGATACAGGCACTTCAGCGCGGCGGCGTCGTTCGGGAAGTGCCCTCGCGCTCTGACCGCTCTGCGGTAGCGGGCGTTCAGAGACTCGATCGCATTGGTGCTGCAAATGATCTTGCGGATCTCGACGTCGTAGTCCAGGAACGGGCTGAACTCCGTCCACGCGTTCTCCCAGAGCTTGCGGATCGCCGGATACATGGTGCACCACTTCTCCGCGAACTCCTCGAACCTCGCCCGTGCCGCGGCCTCGGTCGGCGCGGTATACACCGGTCGGAGGTCGCGAGCGATCTGGTCCCAGTACTTGCGTGACGCGTACTTGAACGTGTTCCGGATCAGATGGATGATGCACGTCTGCGTGACCGCGTGCTCCCACGTCGTGGTGATGGACTCGGGCAGACCCTTGAGTCCGTCGCAGACGACGATGCAGACGTCCTCGACGCCGCGGTTCTTGATCTCGGTGAGCACGCCGAGCCAGAACTTCGCTCCTTCGCCGCCGTCGCCGGCCCAGATCCCGAGGATGTCTCTCTCACCGTTCACGGTGACTCCGACAGCGACGTAAAAAGGTTTGTTGCGGACCTGCCCGTCGCGGACCTTCACGACCAGGGCGTCGATGAACACCACCGGATACACGCGATCCAACGGACGGTTCTGCCACTCCGTCATCTCCTCGATGACCTTGTCGGTGATCTTCGAGATCGTGTCCTTTGACACCGAGGCACCGTAGACGTCGTCGAAGTGAGCCGCGACCTCACCGGTCGTCAGCCCTCGCGCGGTGAGCGAGAGGACGATCTCATCGATCCCGTCCAGCCGCCGTTGCCGCTTCTTCACGATCTTCGGCTGGAACGACCCGTCCCGATCCCGCGGCACCTCGATCACGACAGGACCCACCTCGGTGAGCACGGTCTTGGAACGCGTCCCATTCCGCGCGTTCTCACCAGTCGAGCTGCCGTGCTTGTCGTAGCCGAGATGCTCGGTGATCTCCGCCTCGAGCGCGGTCTCCAGCACGGTCTTCGTCAGCCCGCCAAGCAGGCCACCGGGCCCGACGAGGCTGACGCCTTGCTCCTTCGCCTGCGCAAGCAGCTGCTCGGCGATCTGTTGCTGATCAATGATCTCTCCCGTCACAGGATCGATCATCTCGATGGTCTGGCTCACAGCCCTTCCTTTCGGTCAGGCCAGTCCCAGATCCACCGTTTTCCTGACAGTCCCCCGCCGGCGGACTCACCCCATGACCCCCACCGGATGTCCGAAGAGCCCCATATGGACACACCGTGGACATTTCATCTGCGAAATGGACAACTTCAAAAAAAACCTACACTAGCTAGTGTAGGAACCGCTCAGAGATGTCCACGACGACTCGACGA
>NZ_JASBSF010000125.1 GCF_030149085.1 Microbacterium sp.
TAGGCAAGGTATGAAGCTCCAGTTCAAGGTCCAGCAGTATCAGACCGAGGCCGTCGACGCCGTCGTGGACGTCTTCGCGGGCCAGCCCTTCGCCGACGGAGTGAAGTACCGCATCGACCCGGGCAAAGACATCGCACCGACACTTCTCGAGGATGCCGGTCTGCGCAACTCCGCGATCAGCGTCTCGATGCCGCAGCTCTTGGAGAACGTCCACGCCGTCCAGAAGCCTCGCGGACTGCCGCTCTCGAAGAGCCTCGTGACCTCTCCGGCCGCGCCGATCAATCTCGACATCGAGATGGAGACCGGCACCGGAAAGACCTACGTCTACATCAAGACGATCATGGAGCTATACAAGCGTTACGGCTGGTCGAAGTACATCGTCGTCGTCCCGAGCATCGCGATCCGCGAAGGAGTGAAAAAGTCGTTCGACATCACCGCCGACCACTTCCAGCAGCTCTACGGCACGAAGCCCCGCACGTTCGTCTACAACTCATCACGGCTGCACGAGCTCGAGCGATTTTCATCCGATGCCGGCGTGCAGGTGATGATCATCAACACCCAGGCGTTCAACGCGACCGGCAAGGACGCCCGCCGCATCTATGAGGTGCTCGACGACTTCCAGTCGCGCAAGCCCATCGACGTGATCGCCGCGAACCGGCCGATCCTGATCATCGACGAGCCCCAGAAGATCGAGGGCGATGGCAAGAAGGCCTCGAAGTCCCTGACGGCCCTGGCGCTGTTCAACGCCCTGTTCGCGCTGCGGTATTCGGCGACGCACAAGATCGAGCGTACGAAGGTACACCGGCTCGACGCACTGGACGCCTACAACAAGAAGCTCGTCAAGAAGATCGCAGTGCGCGGCATCACGGTGAAGGGCCTGCCCGGCAGCACCGCATACCTCTACGTCGACGGACTTGAGGTCGGCAAGGGCGCTGACTTCCCGAAGGCGCGCGTCGAGCTCTACGTCCAGCCTGCGGGGAGCTCGAGCCCCAGGCCGAAGTCCGTGCGCCTATCGAAAGGGTCCCGGCTTCACGACATCTCGAACGGCATCGAGGCCTACAAGGACCTTGTCGTCGTCGATGTCGACGCGAACCAAGACTTCATCGAACTGTCGAACGGTGAACGCATCTTCGCCGGACAGGTCACCAACGACCTCACCGACGACGCAAAGCGTCGCATCCAGATTCGCGAGGTCATCCGGGCACATCTCGACAAGGAGCGCGAGCTGTACGCGCAAGGGATCAAAGCGCTGTCGCTGTTCTTCATCGATGAGGTCGCTAAGTATCGCGACTACGACCGTGAAGACACCCTCGGCGGCTACGCGCGCGTCTTCGAGGAGGAGTACGAGGCGATTGTCGCCGACTTCCTCGGTCAGATGGAGCTCGACGAGGCATCCGAGCGGTACCGCGCGCACTTGGAGTCCATTCCGGTTGGCAAGACCCACCAGGGCTACTTCTCGATCGACAAGAAGTCCGGGCACCAGGTCGACGGGTCAGTGAAGAAGACGGGTGACTCCGCCGGTCAGTCCGACGACGTCGCGGCCTACGACCTGATCCTCAAGGACAAGGAGCGGCTCCTGTCGTTCGAGGAGCCCGTGCGCTTCATCTGGTCCCACTCCGCCCTACGGGAGGGCTGGGACAACCCGAACGTCTTCGTCATGGGCATGCTCAAGA
The DNA here is from genome assembly GCF_030149085.1 of Microbacterium sp. Classification (GTDB taxonomy): domain Bacteria; phylum Actinomycetota; class Actinomycetes; order Actinomycetales; family Microbacteriaceae; genus Microbacterium. The sequence continues at coordinate 1,674 of NZ_JASBSF010000125.1, forward strand.
AGAGCGACAACACCACCACACGGCGGCAGGAGATCGGGCGCGGGCTGCGCCTCTCGGTCGACCAGCATGGCGAGCGGATGGACAACCCCGTCACCGTGCACGACATCAATGAACTGACGGTCGTCACGGATGAGTCGTACACCGAATTCGTGACCGCGCTGCAGAAGGAGATCGTCGACTCGCTCAGCGCCAGGCCGCGCAAAGCGAGCCCCGACTTCTTCGCGGGCAAGATCGTCGAGAACCCCGCGACCGGCGAGAAGGTCGCGATCACCGACGACCAGGCCAAGCAGCTGCAGTTCTGGCTCACGACGAATGGCTTCATCGACTACGAACAGCACCTCACCGACACCTGGATCAACCGTGGCGACATCGAGATGCCGCCGATGCCGGCGGGGCTCGACCAGTACCACTACCAGATCGCCGAACTGATCGACTCCCTGCACCTCGAGCTTCCCGCACCGACTGACGGACGCAAGCCGAAGAAGGTACCGCTCAACGAGAAGA
>NZ_JASBSF010000134.1 GCF_030149085.1 Microbacterium sp.
GAGACGGTCCAATTGTTCTCGCGGGAGCTGCGCCAGGAGAACCTTTCCCGTGGAGGTGCAATGGGCCGGCATCTCCTTGCCCAACCGTGAAGCGACTCGCACCGCCGTCGTCGGTTCCGAGACTGCGAGAAAGCGAGTGGAGTTGCCGTCGAGCGTGCCGAGGTGAACCGTCTCGCCGGCTTGGTGGCTGAGTTCCTCGAGGATCGGTTGCACGATCTGCGGGATGTCCATCTTTCTCAGCACCGAGAAGGCGATCGTGGTCAACGACGGCCCTGGCCCGTATGTCTTCGTTCGCGGGTCTTGCCGCACGAATCCTCGCCATTGAAGCATCGCGAGGATGCGATGCGCCGTTGAGGTCGCGACACCCAGGTGCTTGCTGGCGTCCGTCAGTCGAAGTTCGTTCTTCTCACCGAGCAGGAGCAGGAGTTTCAGGGCATTGTCGACCGACTCGATCGGTATTGCGGAGCCGCATCGACTCCGTCGGCTGCTCTATTTCTCTGCACAACAGAAACTGTATCGTTCCTGCCGGCCCTCAGGGCCGCCATCAAGGGCAAGGCGATCCCGTCCAGGTCTATCCGGACGCCGATTCGAGCAGCCGGCCCAGTCGTACACGAACGTCGGAAAGCGACGATCCCGCTGCGATGGACCGGCGGACTTCGACGAGAGCGCGGGGCCAATTCAGTACCACTGCCCCGTCGAATGACAGACCATTCTGAGAGTACAGAGACGCGATCCGGTCGGGTGTTCGAGGGTCCGTCACCATCTCGGGGTTGACTGCCGTCGTGCGACCGACGATGTGCAGCTTCCAGTTGAACTGGTCACTCCAGACATACTCGACAGGCAGATATGAGCGTCGGTCGTCGGGATGAGCGATGTTGTGCGCGACACAGCGCGCCTGGTCGACCGCATTCGTCCAGTGCTCAAGACGGGTGAGATCGCCGCGAACCGGATGCCGCCACCGCGCAACATCGCCGATCGCATGGATTTCCGGGGCGCCGAGTGCCGTGAGGAATTCGTCGCAGACGAGACCGTCGTCGATCTCGAGCCCTGAGTCCTCGAGCCATTCGACGTTCGGCACTGCCCCGATGCCGATGACGACGACATCACCGTGGAGCTCGGAACCGTCATCCAGGAGCACGCGGAAGTCTCCCTTCGCACCGTCGATCTGCGCGACCGTCCGTCCGAGAACCGCATGTACGCCATGCCGGGAGTGCTTCTGCGAGAAGAGGGCGCCAATCTCGTCACCGAGCCGGCGTGACATCAGGTCGCGTGTCGCCGAGACCAGGGTGACATCGACTCCGAGCCCAAGAGCGGTCGCGGCGACCTCGGCGCCGATGAAGCCCGCTCCGATGACGATGATCCTGCGATCGGGAACTAGCTCGGCGCGCAGCCGGTCTGCGTCGTCGAGTGTCCGCAGCACATGGATTCCCTCGCCTTCACCCCACGGCGACGGCCGCGCGCGGACGCCGGTCGCCACCACGAGGTCATCGAAGCCGACCCGCCGTCCATTCGCCAGCCGGAGCTCCGACAACGCACGGTCCAGACCTACCGCCGGCACACCGAGACGAAGGTCGATGTTAAGCTCGAGCGCCTCCGCCGCCGTGAGGAGCGTGACCTCGGCTGCACCTGCACCGACGAGGTATCCCTTCGACAGCGGCGGCTTGTCGTAGGGCAGCACGGGCTCGGAGCCGATGAGCACAACGTCTCCGCGATACCCCTCTGCCCGAAGCGCCTGCGCGGCCCGTACCCCCGCGATCGACGCACCGACAATCGCTGTCGTCATTCGTCTTCCACCCGGAGCGCGGAAACCGGGCAGCTGTTCGCCGCCTCGGTGACCCGTTTCCGGTCGGCCTCGTCGACCTCTGTTCTGAGCAGGATCACGACGCCGTCGTCATCGAGATCGAAATAGTCTCCCGCGGCCATGATGCAGTTGGCGTAGCCCTGACAGAGCCCGAGATCCGCTTTCACGACAGGCATGTGTCACTCCTCTCCTGCTTCTTCAGGCGTTATCTCAGGGAACATCGGTGCGAACGGTTGGGCGATCATGGCGGAGAACGTCGCCGTAGTCTGCCAGGTCAGCGCCTCGAGCTCGAGCGGATCGAGAGCGACCCACTGCCCGGATCGCGGCGACTCGATCAGGAGCCGGGAGCCGTTGCGTGTCTCCACGCGAGATACCCGGATCTCCGAGAACTCATTGGCGATCGAGATCGGAGCCCCTACCCGCTGGTCTTCGAGCCGCTGACGTTCGTCTGCTGCTGCGATGGCCGCGATGCGGTCGTCCTCTTCGCCTTCCCATTCGAGTTTCATAGGAAGATCGCCAGATTCTGTGTGCGCAAGACCGACTCGTCGACCGTGATGGTTCGGCGTGCGAGCTGCAACCCGCCGCCGACACGTCGCAGAACGTCTTCGCGGCCGGCCGAGATCACCGCGGGCTCGTGCACGTCGCCGCGACTGCGGAAAAGAAGCACCGCAGAATCGACGACGACCTCGCCCGGGACGTCGCTCTCGAAGGTGCGCACGTTCGTGACGAAGTGACGGAGCCGGGAGGGCGGATCCTCTGTCCAGGCGTGTTCCGTGAGGAAGCGGGCGACCCGCCGGCTCAGGGAGTACTTGTTCTCGTCCCAATGCGCCATGCCCGGAGACGTCGAGTACCCGGCGCCGAGCGCGGTAGTGACCTGCACGGGCATGATGTAGTGCACATCGTCGGCGATGAGGTCGAGCCAGTCCTCGTACCGCTGCTCGTCGAGGATGTATGCCTCTTCGACGAGCCACCTGTGCGTCTCCAGATGCAGGCCGTCCGAGAACGACAACGAACTCCCCACCCGCGTGGCTTTGGTCGTATGTGCTCCGAGCGGCGACTCTTTCAGTCGAACCCAGCGCGCCTCGGTCATGACAGCCCCTCCGGCATCCCCACCGACGAGATGATCAGCGCGGTCGGCTCCGTCTCGAGGTAGTCCGCCCAGCGCTCGAGCAGATGCCGCTGGTTGTACTCTCCGTAACCGACGTGGGCCACGCCCGGGCCAGAGAACGCGTCCGGTCCGAGCGGCTCCACGACGAATCTGCCGTCTTTCAGCACGCCCATCCGGCTGTTCAGCAGCAAGCGCCGCGCCATATTCCCTTTCGCGGTGTTCGTAAGGGACACCCAGTTCTCCACATCGTCCTGCTCGAACATCCCCGTGCTGCCGAAGCACATCAGGTACGCCTTGTACGACAGAGCCTTGAACTCCTCCGGTGCCGCTGCGTCGACGGCGAACCAGGAAAGCACCTCGGTCTCGTTCTCGCTGATCGGCTGCCAGGTACGGATCGAGATGAACGGGAGCACGTCGTCGCCGTCTTCCACCTTCGGCCAGTTGTGCACGAAGCTCATGTTCGGGAAGATCGAGGCCGCCGAGATCATGAAGCCGTTCTCGCCGATCACATTGAGCTGGTCCTGGGACCAGACCTCCTTCATCCGGTCGATCATCTCGTCGGGGTAGCCCACGTAGCGCAGCCGCTCCTCGAGCGTTCCCTCCGGAAGCTTGTAGGTCGTGCCTCCGCCGTTGCCCGCCCAGTACGTGTTGCCGTCTTTACGCTTCTCCGCCTTCGGTTCGCGGAAGAGGCCGATCTCGACCACCGAGGTGTGGGTCTGTGGCGTGTGGTACATGTCGCCGGCGAAGTTCTCTGCGCCGATCTTCCAGTTCGCCTTCACCCGCCAGCGCTGCGGGCCGCGGAGCTCGATGCCCGAGGAGCTCTGCTTCGTGTAGTAGTCGAGATAGAAAGCGAAATCGCCGAGGTAGTCGATCAGCGGTGGCGCATCCGGATCCATGCTGATGAAGATCAACCCGTTGTAGCTGTCGAGGCTCGGCGCCGGAAGCAGGCGGGCTCCCTTGCGATTGAAGCCAGCCTCGCCACCGTACGCCTCTTCGTGGAACGGCAGCCCCACGATTCGTCCGTCGTTGCGGTACGACCAGCCGTGATACGGGCAGCGGAAGTGCGAGGCGTTGCCCATTTCCGCCCGGCACACCTGCATTCCTCGGTGCAGGCACATGTTGAACATCGCCTTGACGGAGCCACTCTCGTCGCGCACCACGATGAACGAGTCGTCGAGCACTCGCCGCACCACGTAGTCGCCGGGCTGAGGGATCTCTGATTCGTGACCCACGAAGATCCACGCGCGACTGAACAAGCGCTCCCGCTCGAGCCCTGTGCGTCAGGATGGGGTGAGACACCAGCACTGCTGACCTTCGCACTGCACGGGGCGAGAACGGACCAATACTGAGATGACGATGACGGTTGCTGACGTCGGCACCGATGATGGGGCTATGGCTCCTCGTGCTGACCGGCCCAAGAGGCGGACGTTCACCGCCGAGTTCAAAGCGGCGATCCTGGCCGAGTACGACGCCGCGGACCGCTCTGGGCGTGGGGAGATCCTGCGCCGGGAGGGCCTGTACACCTCCCACATCATCGAGTGGCGCAAGGCCGCGGCCGCCGGCTCGCTGTCCGGGCTGGGCAGCAAGCCGCGGGACCGGCGCGAGCGGGAGCTGCAGGCGCTACGGGCCCGGGCGGAGAAGGCCGAGGCCGAGCTGGCCAAGACCAGGGCGGCGCTGGACCTGATGGGAAAAGCACACGCGCTCTTGGAGACGCTCTCCGAGAGCGCGGACAAGCCGCCGCGGTCGCCGCGGTGATCAACCCGGCCGTCGACGGGCTGGCCGAGCACGTCGGCACCGCGGCTGCGTGCGCGCTGCTGGGTCGCTCCCGCGCCAGTCACTACCGGGCCAAGAACCCGCCACCGCCACGTCCACGGACACCGCGGCCGGCACCGGCGAACAAGCTGTCCGCCGCCGAGCGGGCCCACGTGCTGGCCGTGTTGACCAGCCAGCGGTTCGCGGACAAGTCGGTCGCCCAGGTCTGGGCCACGCTGCTGGACGAGGGCACCTACCTGTGCTCGATGTCCACGATGCACCGGATCCTGCGCGAGCACGACATGGCCGGGGAACGGCGCCGGCAGGCGAGCCACCCGCCCCGGACCCGGCCCGAGCTCGTCGCGACGGCGCCGGGGCAGGTGTGGAGTTGGGACATCACAAAGCTCAAGGGGCCGGAGCGGGGCGTGTACTACGACCTGTACGTCGTGCTCGACATCTTCTCCAGGTTCGTCGTGGGCTGGACCATCGCGGCCCGCGAGGACGCCGAGATCGCCAAGAACCTGCTCGAGCACGCCATGGGCATCCATGGCGTGCCGGAGGCGATCCACGCCGACCGCGGGACCTCGATGACCTCCAAACCGGTCGCTCAGCTGCTCGTCGACCTCGGGGTGGCCAGGTCGCACTCCCGCCCGCACGTGTCGAACGACAACCCTTACAGCGAGGCGGCGTTCAAGACGCTGAAGTACGCCCCGGTCTTCCCCGAGCGCTTCGGGTCCCTGGCCGACGCCGGCGCGTTCGCCGAGCAGTTCTTCGCCTACTACAACCACGAGCACCGCCACTGCGGGATCGGGCTGCACACCCCCGCCAGCGTCCACTTCGGCACCGCCGGGCAGGTCCGCGCCCAGCGCCAGGCCACCCTGGACGCGGCCTACGCCGCCCGTCCCGAGCGCTTCGGCCACCGCCGACCCCAGGCGCCCAAGCTGCCCGAGGCCGCCTGGATCAACCAGCCCTCACAGGAGGCCCTCATACAGACCGCCTGACGGAATCTGTCTCACCCGCCTTGACACTTTCCGCTTCGATTACAGCCCGATCACGGAGCGACCGACGATTTCGTGGCCGAATGGGGCCCGAGTGGCGTTCTATGTCGGGCTGAACATCGAGCACTATCAGATCGACAAGCCCTCCACGAGCATCTTCGGCGGTACCGCGATGCTGCAGCCGGATCCACTCAATTACGGCTGGCGCGATTACGGTCCGCGGGTAGGCCTGTGGCGGATGATCGAGAGCCTCGACCGACATGGAGTGCCCGCAAGTGTGCTTCTCAACTCCGACGTTTGTCGGCACTACCCCCAGATTCTCGAGGCAGGCCGGCAACGCGGCTGGGCGTGGCTCGCGCATGGCCGCGACAATTCCACCTTCCAAGCTGGAATGGGTGCTGACACGGAGCGCGCCTACCTTCAA
>NZ_JASBSF010000066.1 GCF_030149085.1 Microbacterium sp.
GCGCCTTCGGCGCCTACCCCGATCGCACCGAGCGCCATCTCGTCCCGTTCCGCACCCGCGACGTCGTTTTCATCGCCGCCTTCTGGGTAGCATCCGCCGCCCTCTTCACCCTCTTTTTCCCCTGGGGCCTCGCCTAGTCAGCCAGCCCAGTTGTCCGGGCCGGCGCCGCCGCGAACGACGGATGCCGCGACCCGCGCCTCCTCAGAGGGCGGTGTCGCGGCATCCGCGGGTGCGACGAGTGATCAGCGTTTGCCGGCCAGGTCCCGCCCGACGATCTCGCGCATGATCTCGTTCGTGCCGCCATAGATGCGGTGGACGCGAGCGTCGAGGAACGCGCGCGCAATCGGGTACTCAGTGATGTAGCCGTAGCCACCGTGCAGCTGGACGCCGAGGTCGAGCACCTCCCACTCCCGCTCGGTCGCCCAGAACTTGTACTTCGCTGCCTCTTCGGCGCTCAGTTTGCTGTCCTTGTAGGCGCGCATGACGCGATCGGTATATGCCCAGAGAGCCTCGACCGATGCCGCCATGTCGGCAAGCCGGAATCGGGTGTTCTGGAAGTCGGCGATCCGCTCACCGAACGCTTCGCGATCCTTCGTGTAGGCGAGCGTCCAGTCCAGGGCAGCTTGCGCCGCGGCGGCACCGGCGACACCGATCGACATGCGCTCGAGCGGCAGGTTCATCATGAGCTGCACGAAGCCCATGCCCTCGCGGCCGCTGATGAGGTTCTCCTCCGGAACGAAGACGTCGCTGAACGAGAGCTCGGCGGTGTCGTGGCCGTGGAAGCCCATCTTGTGCAGCTTCTTGCCGTGATCGAAGCCTTCCATGCCGTTCTCGATGAGCAGCAGGCTGAAGGCATCCGGGCGGTTGCCCTCGCCGGTCTTGACGAACGTGACGACGAGATCGGCCGTCTTGCCGCTGGAGATGAACGTCTTGGCACCGTTGACGATGTAGCCGCCGTCGACCTTCTTCGCGGTCGTCTTGATACCGCGCAGGTCGCTGCCGGCACCGGGCTCGGTCATCGCGAGCGCGCCGATCACCTCGCCGGTCGCCATACCGGGAAGCCACTTCTCCTTCTGCTCCTGGGTGCCCATGTGCACGAGGTAGGGCACGGCCAGGTCGTCCTGGATGCCGAAAGCACCGGCCAGCGATCCCGAGCCTGCCGCGATGACCTCCTCCATGACGATCGCGCGGAAGCGGTAGTCCTGCAGCATCCCGGCACCGCCGAACTCTTCCGGCACCGACAGGCCGATGAGTCCGGACTCACCGGCAGCTTTCATCGTGTCGCGGTCGATCTCGCCGTCGGCATCCCACCGGGCGATTGCCTCATTCGTGACGTATCGCTTGACGAACTCCTTGACGACGTCGCGGAACGCCTCGTGGTCTTCGTCGTAGATGTCGCGCTCCATGTGAGCCCTTCCTTCCACATCGATGGCGCGGGCCTGCCGGAATCGGCGGTTCGGCCCCGTCGCCGACGCGATTCTATGCCCGCGGGCTGTCAGCGCTTCGCACCCGGTGTGGGATTGCGGTTCACGTGGGGCGGTACTGCGTCTCGCGTTTGTAGGATGCCTCCAGGTTCGGCATCAAGTTCGGATACTCTGCGTCGCGGGTTGACAGTAAGTCGTATTTTTGTTCGACTATGCGCATGCGATGGAACGGGCAGGCGATAGGCGCGAGCGACGCCAACGCGCTGCCCGGGATGGAGCACCTCGGGGGCTTCGTCCGGTCCGTCACGACACCCGAGTTTGCGGGCATGACCTTCCACGAGGTCATTGCCAAGAGCGCCCTCAACCACGTCCCGGGTGCTTCGGCGATGCCGTTCGACTGGACCGTGAACCCCTATCGCGGATGCAGTCATGCGTGCTCCTACTGCCTAGCTCCGGAAACCACGATCCTGCTCGCCGACGGCCGCACCCGCACCCTCGGCGATCTCCGGGTCGGCGATTCGATCATCGGCACCGAACGCCGCGGAGAGTACCGCCGGTACGTCGCCACAACGGTGCGCGCGAAGTGGACGACGAATCGACGCGCGCACCGCGTGACCCTCGCCGATGGGACAGAGCTCATCGCAAGCGCCGATCACCGCTTCTTGACCGAGCGGGGCTGGAAGCACGTGAAGGGTGCGATGAGTGGACCGGAGCAGCGTCCCTACCTGACCGCTAACAACCGCCTCATGGGCTTCGGCATGGGCGCAGCGCGAGCCGTGAGTCGTGACGCCGCCGACAGATTGTGGCGACTGGGTTATCTGGCGGGAATGATCCAGGGCGACGGAATGATTCTGCACAAGACTTACCCGCGTCGGGGTCGCACCGGCGCGATTCACGCCTTTCGACTCGCGCTTGCGGACACGGAGGCTCTGGAACGCACCCAGGCGTTTTTAGCGCTCGAGGGAATCCCCACCAACGTGAGGCCGTTCACAGCCGCAACCGAGCAACGGCGCGCCATGCTCGCCATCCATACAGCACGCAAAGAGGGGGTCGCCGCAATTGAGGCCCTCATCAAGCGACCCGCAGACCTGAGCGAGGAGTGGCTCGCCGGATACCTGGGCGGAATCTTCGACGCCGAAGGCTCCTGTTCCCGGGGTGTGCTGAGAATCAGCAACAAGAGCGCGGACGTGCTCGGCACGGTCCGCGAGGCACTCGCGTGCTTTGACATCCCTGCCGTCACCGAGGGGCCGCGACCGAACGGGGTGAGCGCTATCCGGGTCACGGGCGGGCTGGCTTCGCGGATGCGCTTCTTCGAGATCTCACGACCCGCGATCACGAGAAAGCTCTCGATAGTCGACACTGCGGTGAAGACATCGAGTGACCTCCGCGTCGTCGAAATCGAAGATCTCGGGCACAGCATCGACATGGTCGACATCACGACCGGCACCGGTGATTTCATCGCGAACGGCGTTATCAGTCACAACTGCTTCGCCCGCGGCACGCACGAGTACCTCGAGCTGGATGCCGGGCGCGACTTCGACTCGCAGATCGTCGTCAAGGTCAACGTCGCCGACGTGCTGCGCACAGAGCTCGCACGGCCGTCGTGGCCCGGCGATCCGGTCATGCTCGGCACAAACACCGACCCGTATCAG
>NZ_JASBSF010000144.1 GCF_030149085.1 Microbacterium sp.
AACGTTCTGCGTGGCGGACTCACTCCGAAGTATGTCGACGTGGAAGAACTCATGCGTGTGGTCGATACGACGGCGGGTGCGGTGCCGCTGGTCGAGCCCCACGGCGCCGGTGAGCTCGTTCGCTACGACGTCGGAGTGCCCGATTTCTCGCTCCTGCGTGTAGACGTGAATTCGGGGACCACCGCGCCCGTCGGATTGACCGGACCAGCGATTGCTCTGTGCGTCGCCGGTGATGTTTCCGTCGCCGCCTCGGGAATGCAGCTGCGGCTGAGCGCGGGCCAGGCGGTCTTCGTCACGGGGGAGCCCCAAGTCTCGATCTCGGGATCCGGCGAGGTCTTCATCGCCGAACCCGGACGGTAGTCATCACCCGCGACACGCCGGGAATTCCGCCAAGAAGGTTAAGGCGGCGATTGAGGGTTTACGATCTGCGACTTGACCGCAGCGAACTACACCGGTGTAATTACTGCAACACGCTGACCGCGTGGGGGAGTTCTTGAGGTGGGGAGAACGACATGTCGGCTTCGCAGTATCGGTCGGGTGTGCCGGACAACTGGTTCGTCGACCCGGTGCATCTCGGTGTGCCCGGTGTACGTCGCGTCGACCCCGAAGACGAGAACGCGCTCGCCTGGCAGACCGACGCGCTGTGCGCGCAGACCGATCCCGAGGCGTTCTTCCCCGAGAAGGGCGGCTCTACACGAGACGCCAAGCGCATCTGCAGTTCGTGCGATGTGCGCGGCGAGTGCCTGGAGTATGCGCTCCAAAACGACGAGCGGTTCGGGATCTGGGGCGGGCTCAGCGAGCGTGAGCGCCGCAAGCTCAAGCGCCGGGCGAGCTGACCGCCTGCGGGGTCGCAGTGCTCACGTGAGCCCTCGACCGGAAACGCCGGGCCCAAGGCGCCTGGGGCGGCGGACACAACCATAGGCTGACGGCGTCATGCCCGGCACTGTTCACGCGATCGTCGTCGTGCGTCCCGACGGTCGCACGTCCGCGGCGTACCACCTTCGTCGCACGGTCGCGTCCTTGGCGGGCGGTTCCCGGCGGCCCGATGCCGTGACACTGGCCGTGTGCGGGACCGATCCTGCTGTCGAAGACGCCCTCGAACCGGGCAGCCTTCCCGATCCCACCGCCGATGGGCGAGGCGTCCGCGTCATCCGTCTCGGGCGGCGGACGCGGTTCGCGGCGGCTGTGGCGAGCGCCGCCTTTGAACCGGGTCCTCGCGGCGGCACGGGTATGGATGCCGACCTGCTGTGGTTGCTCGCGCAAGACACCGCTCCCGAACCCGAGGCTCTAGCGCGCCTCGCCGGGCAGCTCGAGCTCTCACCCACGCTCGCGTTCGTGGCGCCCAAGCTCGTCCGCCATGACCGACCTGAGCGGATCGTGTCGCTCGGGGTCAGCATGACCCGCACGGGTGCGTCGGTGGAGCTGGCTGCGGGAGATCTTGACCAGGGCCAGCGCGATGGCATCACCGATGTGTTGGGCTCCGACATCCGCGCCGTGCTGGTGCGCGGGTCTGTCTTCCGTGCGTTGCGCGGGATCGACCCGGCCCTGCGCGACGCAGACGAGGGCCTTGACCCCGCGGTGGCGGCACGCCTCATGGGAGGACGCGTTGCACTGGCCCCCACCACGCGCGTCGGCGTTTCGGGCGATGGGGTTGCCGGGCTTCCGTTCGCTGAAACCGGTAGCCGGCGTCGCATGATCATCGCGCGACGCCGCGCGGCCCAGCTGCACCGACGCCTGACCTCTGCGCATCCGCTGCTGCTTGTTCCGATCTGGCTGTCGCTGCCGTTCCTTGCCCTCGGCCGCACGATCGCCCAGTTGGTGATGAAGGACCCGGGTCGAATCGCGGGGGAGTGGGCGGCCACGATTCTGGCGATGGTGCGCCTTGCCGCGATCGCGCGCGGCAGACGCCGTCTGCGCCGTCACCGCAGCGTGCCCTGGTCGAGGATCGCCTCTCTTCGCGTCTCGACCGCGCTCGCGCGCGAGCGTGCGGCCGAGCCCACCGAGCACGATCCCGACGCGCTCCCGCGTGGTGAGCTTCATTTCTTCGGCGGTGGCGGAGCCTGGCTCGTCCTCGCGATGGCAGCTGTCTCACTCGCTGCCTTCCCCGCCCTGCTAGCGTGGCCGGCGCTCGGTGGCGGAGCTCTCCAGCCGCTGCGAGACACCGTCGCAGGGCTCTGGGCTGATGCGGCGTACGGACTCCGACCAACGGGGTGGAACGTGTCGGGCCCGGCCGACCCGTTCTCGGCGGTCGTGGCGGTCATCGGCTCCCTCTGGCCTTTCGCGCCTAGCCGGGCTCTCGTCCTCCTGTGGCTGGCGGCTCTGCCGTTGGCAGCTCTCGGCGGGTGGTTTGCGGCGACGCGGATCACCGATCGTCCGGTGCTGCGCATCACTGCCGGTGTGGCGTGGGCGCTCGCGCCGACCTTCCTGGTTGCCCTGACCCAGGGCATCCCGACCGGTGTGATCGTGCACCTTCTGCTGCCGTGGCTGGTCTTTGCCGGTGCCGTCGCGCACCGCTCGTGGGTCCCGGCAGCAGCTGCCTCGCTGCTGGCCGCAGCTGTCATCGCCGCGGCTCCCTCGCTCGCTCCCGCGTTCGCCCTCGTCCTGCTCGCTGGGATCATTGCCGCCGCCGTGCGTCGTTCCGGAGCCGGCGTCGCACGGATGCTCTGGGTCGCCGTTCCGACGATCGTGATCTTTTTGCCCGTGGCATGGGCGCAGCTTCACGCGGCAAACCCCTGGGGGCTTCTCGCCGACCCCGGCGCCCCGATCGACGCCCTTGCGCAGACGGCGGATGCGGGAACGCGCCTGTGGGTTTCTCTCGGGTTCCCGGCCTCGAGCGGTGCAGGCTGGGCAGAGCTCTTTTCCGCCCTGCCACTGTGGGTTCCGGCAGCGCTGCTGGTGCCGATCGCGCTGCTGGCGGCATCCGCTGCTGCGACACCGCGATGGCCGGTCGGGCTTGCGCACCTCGCCCTGGTCGTGCTGGGCGTTGCCACAGCTGTGGCAGCCACCGCGATCGCGGCGCGCTTCGACGGCGCGAACGCTCTCACGCTGTGGCCGGGGGCGGGGCTGACTCTCGCGTGGTGGGGCATGGTGGGCGGCGCCATCCTGACACTCGATCAGCTCGGTCGGGCCGAGATGGCTCGGTTCCGACGGCATGCCGGAGCCGTCTCGGCATCCGCCGCAGTCGTCTGCATCGTGACTCTGGTGGTCCTGGCAGCCCCGGCCCTGACGGCGTGGGCGCGGGGTGCGACAGCCCTCACGAATGGTCCGACCAGCACGCTGCCGGCGTATGTCGAAGCCGACAGCGGTGGCGACACCGCGACAGGGACGATCGTGCTGACGGCCGAAGCCGACGGAAGCCTCGCCGCACGCGTGGTCTGGGGCGGCAGCGAGACCCTCGGTGCCCACAGCACCGTGCTCGAGACCCGGACGGCGGTGGATGACGCGTCAGCTCAGCTCGCTGCCACTGCTGCGGCGCTCGTAAGCTCGACCTCGCCCGACGCCGTTGCTGCGCTCGCTGAGCAGGGGATCGCTTTCGTGCTCCTCGCTCCCGGCGCCGACGCACCCGCGGCTGACGTGCTCCGGCGCGAGTCCGCCACAGCGCTCGATCAGCGCGATGACCTCGATCCTGTCGGGGCCACCGAACGGGGCGATCTGTGGCGTGTCACCTCTGACATCGCGGCCAGGCCGAGCGCCGAGAACCCGGCGGGGGGAATCGCGATCGAGATCCTTCAGATCGCGGTCATCGTGATCGCCCTGCTTCTTGCGGCACCGACGGGGGGGAGCCGGGCCCGTGCGCGGCAGCATCCGCGCATTGTGGGCCTGACACCCGCTGAGCGGGCGATGGATGCCGGAAGGGCTCGGCGCCTCGAGGACGGCGCGCAGGAGGCCCAGGCTCTGCCGAGCGAGCCGACGGGCGAGGAGGCTTCCTAATGCGTTTGTCAAGCGGCGTGTGGGGTGGCTTGGCTCCGGTAGGGGTCGCGGTTGCGGAGGACGGCGTGGAGCACGTTGACGCGTCGGCGGGCGAGGGCGAGGACGGCTTGGTGATGGGTCTTGCCTTCGGTGCGCTTGCGCCGGTAGTACGCCTTCGAGGTGGGGTCGCAGGTGATCGCGACGAACGCGGATTGGTAGAACACGCGTTTGAGCGCGCTATCGCCGGCG
>NZ_JASBSF010000148.1 GCF_030149085.1 Microbacterium sp.
GCCCGGCAGTCCTCGTCGACGGCGTTGTGGTCGGTACCTGGCGCTTCTCGGCGCCTCGAGGTGCGAAGAGCCGGACTCCGGTGGTCGAACTCCTCGAGCCGGTGTCCAAGCGCACGGTCACCCTCATCGACGATGCGCTGAGCGCCTGGCCACACGACTGACGCGACGCTGGCCCCGAACCTCAGAGCAACGGACGGGCGTGCCAGATGCGGTCGAGGTAGTCGCGCATCGAGCGGTCGGATGAGAAGAACCCGCAGCGGGCGATGTTGAGGATCGCCGATCGGGTCCAGGCATCCTGGTCCGCATATGCCAGGTCAACCTGCGCCTGCGCCTCGATGTATGAGGCGTAGTCGGCGAGCACCATGAACCGGTCGTCGTAGAGCAGATTCGACACGATCGGCTCGAAGACCGTGCGGTCACCTCCCGAGAACTCCCCCGACGCAATGAGGTCCATCGCCGCGCGCAGTTGCGGGTCGGCCTGATAGAAGTCGGCCGGCTTGTAGCCCTTCGCCCACAGCGCCTCGACCTCGGGCTCGGTCATGCCGAACAGGAAGAAGTTGTCGTCGCCGACGAGCTGGCGGATCTCGACGTTGGCGCCGTCGTCAGTGCCGATCGTGAGAGCACCGTTGAGGGCGAGCTTCATGTTCCCCGTACCGGAAGCCTCCTTGCCGGCGAGCGAGATCTGCTCCGACAGATCGGCGGCCGGGATGATGCTCTCGGCGAGCGTGACGTTGTAGTTCGGCGGGAAGACGACCTTCAGGCTCCCCTCGACGCGCGGGTCGTTGTTCACGACCGACGCGACCGAGTTGATGAGGTGGATGATGCGCTTGGCCATCGCGTACCCCGGAGCAGCCTTCGCTCCGAAGATGAAGGTCCGGGGCTGGATGTCGGCAGCAGCGACCGTACCCGAGATGATGCGCTCGTATTCGGTGACGATGTGCAGCACCTTGAGCGTCTGGCGCTTGTATTCGTGGAGGCGCTTGACCATGACATCCAGCAGGTGGCTGTCATCAATCGTGACGCCGTCCCGGCGCTGCAGCACATCGCTGAGGTGCCGCTTGTTGGCGGCCTTGACGGCAGCGAACCGCTCACGGAACTCCGGGTCCTCGGCAAGCGCTTCGAGGCCGCGTAGGCGCTCGAGGTCGACAGTCCAGCCGGCGCCGAGCGCTTCGGTGATGAGGCTCGCAAGCGACGGGTTGGCCAACCGGATGAAGCGCCGCGGCGTCACGCCGTTCGTGACGTTCGTGAACTTGTCGGGGTACATCTCGGCGAACTCGTGCAGCACCTTGTCGCGCAGCAGCTGCGAGTGGAGTTCGGCTACACCGTTCACCTTGGCGCCGGCGACGGTGGCGAGGTAGGCCATCCGCACGGAGCGATACGGGTGCTCACCGATGATCGACATGTTGCGGATACGCATCTCGTCATCGCCGTAGCGTTCGCGCACCGCCTCGAGGAACTCCTCGTTGATGCGGTAGATGATCTCGAGGTGTCGCGGCAGGAGCCTGCCGAGGAGGTCGACCGACCAGACTTCGAGGGCTTCAGGCAGAAGCGTGTGGCAGGTGTAGGCGAAACACTTCTGCGTGATCGCCCATGCGTCCTCCCACTCCATCCCCCGTTCATCCACCAGTACGCGCATGAGCTCGGGCACGGCGATGACCGGGTGCGTGTCGTTGAGCTGGAAGATCACGCGGTCGGGGAGGTTGTTCAGGTCGAATCCCTCGAGCAACACGTTGTCGAGGAAGTCATTGATGGATGCCGCGACGAAGAAGTACTGCTGCTGCAGGCGCAGCTCCTTGCCCTGGGGTGTGGAATCCTCGGGGTAGAGCACCTTCGAGATGTTCTCGGCGAAAGTCTGTGCCCGCACCGACTCCTCGTAGTCACCGGAGTTGAAGATGCGGAGGTCAAAGGCGTTGGTGGCAACTGCGCGCCACAGGCGCAGGGTGTTGACGCGACCGTTGTGGTAGCCGGGAACCATCATGTTGTACGGCACTGCGAGCACGTTCCAGTCCGGAATCCACCGTGTGCGGGTGACACCCTTGTCGTCGTAGGTCTCGGTGCGGCCGCCGAACGAGATCGTCTGCGCCGCCTCGGGGTGCGGGAACTCCCACGGCGAACCCATGCGCAGCCAGGCATCCGGCTGCTCGACCTGTTCGCCGTTGACGAAGGTCTGCCGGAAGATGCCGTACTCGTAACGGATGCCGTACCCGATCGTCGGCACGCTCATCGTTGCGAGCGAATCGATGAAGCAGGCAGCCAGGCGCCCGAGACCACCGTTACCCAGCCCCGGTTCGACCTCGACCTCGCGCATGTCGTCCATCGAGATACCGCACTGCGCGAGCGCTTCCGTCGCGATCTCGCCGAGGCGAGCCGCCAGCAGATTGTTGTCGAGCTGCTTGCCCAACAGGTACTCCGCGGAGAGGTAGCAGACGGTCTTAGCCTGCTGCTCGCGCTGTCGTGTCTGGTCCTCGAGCCAGCGGGCCATGAGGTAGTCGCGCACCGTGCCAGCGAGCGCCAGGTACTGGTCATTGGCATCGGATGCCGACAGCGAAACGCCCTGATCGAAGTTCAGGTTCGCGAGGAACTGCTTGACGAATCCGTCTACCGACGCGGGCGGTGCGATGACGGGAGCGAGAGCGAGCGGGTGCGTGGGACGCAGGGTCGCGTCGGAGTTCTGTGTGTCGGGCACGTCACGACGATATCGAGTCCGGCGAGGTGAATCATCTTCATCCACCGATCGCCATACGAGGTTTACACACTCGTCACGAATCAGGCCCGGCACGAGAGCAGAGCGTGCCGATTGCAGGATCAACGCGGCTTTGCGGCGCTTAAGCTGAGCGGATGAAGCCGTTCATCCTGCTGGCGACCCGCGCCGAGGACGGCCCGGCCGATGAAGAGTACGAGCTTTTCCTGCGCTACACCGGTCTCGCGGAGTCCGAGCTGCGACGGGTGCGGCTTGAAGCAGGCCCGATGCCCGAGCTCGACCTCGATGAGCTGTCCGGCATCTTCGTCGGCGGCGGACCGTTCAACGCCTCGGATCCGATCGAGCAGAAGTCCGCCGTGCAGCGGCGCGTCGAGGCAGAGTTCGACGCACTTCTCGACCAGGTCGTCGCACGGGACTTCCCTTTCCTGGGGGCCTGCTACGGCGTTGGCACGGTCGGGGCTCACCAGGGTGCCGTCATCGACCGCACCTACGGCGAGCCGGTCGGTGTCGTCGAGGTGTCACTCACGGATGCCGGAAGAGCCGACCCCCTGCTGGCGGGCATCCCGCCGCGGTTCGATGCCTTCGTCGGACACAAGGAAGCCATGCGTTCGCTGCCCTCGTCGGCGACGTTGCTGGCGTCATCCGCCTCGTGCCCCGTGCAGATGTTCCGGGTGCGCGAAAACATCTACGCGACGCAGTTCCATCCCGAGCTCGACGTGAACGGCATCACCTCCCGCATCCACGCCTACACCGATTACGGGTACTTCGCACCGACCGAGGTGCACGTTCCGCTCGCGGCAGTCCGGGAGCGCGAGGTGCTGCATCCGAGCCGCATGCTGCGCACGTTCGTCGAGCGCTACGCCCGCTGACCCTGCATCTCGCGGGCAGGGCCAGCGGGCGCATATTGGCTCTTCTCGCCGGGCTACCTGATCGGTTGAATGGGTGCCAGCCATCACGAAAGAGGAGAGCGATGCAGGATGCCTCGGTCGTCGTGGTCCCGGGTCTCGGCGGTTCATCAGCCGGCCACTGGCAGTCGATCTGGCAAGCGCAGCATCCGGCATGGGTGCGCAGCGCTCCGGCATCCTGGGACGAACCAGACTTCGACGACTGGGACCGCGCCATCGCCACAGGCGTGCAGTCAGCCGGTGGGCCGGCGGTCCTCGTTGCCCACAGTCTGGGATGTCTCAGCGCAGTGGCGTTCGCGGCACACTCCCCCGAACGCGTGCGCGGTGTCTTTCTCGTCGCTCCGCCGGATCCGGACGCGCCCTCGTTCCCGACCGCGGTGTTGAGCTTCGCGACTGCCACCGCGACCCTTGCTCCCCTGCCGATTCCGACGATGGCGGTGACCAGTACCACTGACCCCTACTGCTCCGCCGACCGCTCCCCCGACATCTGCCGGCGATGGGGTGCGCGCCAGATCGATATCGGCGACGCGGGACACATCAACGTCCTGAGCGGGCATGGTCCGTGGCCCGAGGGACTCGACCTGCTTCGCCGCTTCCTGGGCGACCTCGAGGGCGGACACTGATGACCGCATCGTTCGATCAGCTCACCACGGAGCTCGTGTCGGCGGCGACTGGCCGGGCCGACCTGGTCGCGGCACTGCGCCCACCGCGGGGTCCAGTGACCTTGCCGTCGCCGCTGCCCGTCGACGAACTTGCCGTCGCAGCGGTCGGAACCGCACGGATGAGGTCGGCCGAGTGCGCCAGATGCGCCCGCACCGCCTCTCCTCCCGCGCGCTGCACCTCGGCGAGATAAGCAGCGTGCTCTCGCGCGAGCGAGCCGGCCGGATAGTCGGGTCTGACGTGGGTCAGGAGCAACAGGATCTCGGACTCGAGCTGGCGATGCGCTTGTGCGATCCGCGGACTGTCGGCTGCCTCGACGATCAGCCGGTGCACCTCGGCATGGGCGCGAGTCGTCGCCAGCCAGTCGCCCGATGCCTCCGCCAGCGCGAGCCGGTCGATGGCCTCCGTCACGGGACGAGTTACCGCCTCCGGCCATGACGCGCCATGCGTGGCACTGAGCTGCCGCACCGCTTCTGCCTCGAGCGCGCCCCGCAACTCTTGGAGCGCTTCGACCGCATCATTGTCGAGGTTTGCGACGCGTGCTCCGCGATAGGGCTCGATCGTCACGAGACGTTCGGCCGCAAGCGTCTGCAGCGCAGCGCGCACCGTGTGCCGGGACGCACCGTACCGCTCTGCCACGTGCTCCTCTCGCAGCGGTGCGTCTAGGCCCAGGTCGCCCGACAGGATGCTGGCGCGCAACGTCTCGGCGAGGGCGGCGGCCTGGGTTGGTCCCGGGTCGCTCTCACGCCGGCGCGGAGACATCCGTCTTCTCCTTCCGTGCTCCTGGCAGTGAGAGCACCACGAGTCCCGCGGCGAGCACGACAAGCCCGATCGCCGATGCTACGGTGAGCTGCTCGTGAAGCACCCACACCCCGAGGAGCGTCGCCCCCAGCGGCTCCGCGAGGGTGAGCGTGGCAACCGTGGTCGGAGCGAGTCGCCGCAGGCCCCACCCGAACAGCAGGTACGCGATCGCCGTGGTCACAACACCGAGCCAGAGCGCGAGCGCAAGGCCCGCGGGTGTCAGCAGCCACGCGGGCGAACTTGCCAGCAGAATCGGCAGGCTCACGATCGCTGCCACCCCGAAGACCGTGCCCATCGCGGCCTGGAAGCTCCAGCCGCGATCCATCAGCAGCTTGCTGGCCAGCGCATAGAGTGCGTACGAGGCTCCCGCGGCAAGCGAGGCAAGGATGCCGAGTGGTCCTACCCCCGCCGCGCCGGCTCCGCCCACCACGCCAGATACGAGCACGACACCGACCAGCGCGATGGCCGTGGCAACACCCCACCGCACGTTCGGCATCCGTCGACGAATGAGGGCGTCGAGGATTCCCGTCACGATCGGGGCGGACCCCAAGGCGATGACCGTACCGACGGCCACCCCGTTGAGGCGGGTACCGGCGAAGAACGTCGGCTGATAAGCAAGGACGCCCGTGGCCCCGACCGCCACGATGACCCACGCCGGTGCGCGGCGGGCGGCAGCAACAGCCGACGGCGCTGTGCGCGGCATCCGTGGGCGGGCAGCCAGCGCGATCGCACCGAGAATCCCCCCACCGATGAGAATGCGGGCGGCGCCGACCGAGAGCGGCGATGCATCGACATCGGCGAGCGCCTGCGCCGTTCCCGTCGTCGCGAAACACAGCGCGGCAAGCAACACGGCGATCACTCCGGACACCGGAACATTGTTACACAATGTCCCCCGCTCGGGGGCTAGCGGGTCGCCGGCTGCACCTAGAAACTGGCAGCGCGGGCTACCGGCGACGACGGCGCGTCCGGATCGGAAACCACGGGCAAGACGGTTTCAAAGACGACATCGGCCCCTGACTGCAGGATTCGCGTGTTCGGTCGGCGGGTTCCGATCCCGGATGCTCGTCGCTCGGCAGACGGAAGGGTTCCCGGCGATGCGACCGTGACAACCAGGCGATCATCGCTCGGAACGGCAAGCGAAACGGTGGCCTCCCGCGCTCCCGAGTGCTTGACCGCGTTGACGAAGGCTTCAGTGACCGCCTCGGCGGCCAGCTCATCGGTCTCCTGATCACCCAGCGCCGTAGCGGCAGTGGCCGAGACCGTGTAGGCGATGTCGAGGACCGCTCGCCACGCTGAGATGACGCGACCGAGGGAACCGAGGGGACCGTGCAGCGATCCGCGCTCGACGTCTCGCTCGTTGACCGGCCCTTGCACTCGATAGAAGGCGGCATCCGTTCGCGCACGGAACTGGGCGACCTCACCCACGGTGGGCTGTCGCTCATCGGCCTGTGCGGCAAGGATGACGCACTGACCTTGCACGCCGCCATGCAGGATGCCGACCGCATGGCGCAACGGATCCGATGCCCGAGCGCTCTCGCGTGCCGCGTCTCGCGCCGCACCCGCGAGCAGGTCCTGCGACATCGCCGCCGCGAGGCGCGCCTCGCGCAAGGCGTCAGTACAGACGGACACCGAGATGGCAAGACCCGGCACGGCAACGATGCCGACGTACGCCACCAGGCCGATGTCGGACAACAGCGTCACCGACAGCACGGCGACAGCACAGCCCGCCAGTACCCAGAGGAGCAGGAACAGCACGGGCCGCCAGCGCCCGCCGGGTCGCGGAAGCAACCGGCGGCCAACGAAGCCCGCGGCCAGGTCGATCGCCAACAGACCCATCACCCCGAGAATCCCGACGCTGAGGCCGCCCTGCATGATCGAGAACGGAAGAGTTGCCACCGCATAGACCGCCCCAACCATCAGGAGCGGCGGGTTTGCCAGTCGCTCCGAGATCGTGCGGGGCCGCAGGGCGGATGCCGTCACCGGACCAGGCACCGGAGCCGAGGCATCCGTTGCATCAGCGCGCGCCTCGAGCAGGTGACTCTCGCGCCGCACCTCTTGGGCGTAGGCGCGCACGCTGTCGAAGTCGACGGGGCGAGCCAGCAGCACGTTGCGGGATGCCTGGAGTCTGCGCACCGTCGCGGCGAGCACCTCTCCAACCTCGTCGGCCTGAGCGCGCGCCCTCTCGAGGCTGGCACGCATCGGCGCCAGCGCTCGTTCCAGGCGCGCGTTGATCGCTCGCCGGCGGGCGTATTCCGAGAGCGTGATGCTGACGAGCGAGAACAGCGCAATCCCGGCAACGATGTTCGTGACCACACGCGGGAGGAAGACGCCAGCCGTAGCGACGTCCCACAGCCACCGCGATAGCAGGTCGTTCAGCGGTGTTCGGATGATGCAGATCACCAGCAGCGTCGTCAGGACGGCAGCCCCGCGGGCAGGTCGTGAGCGCCAACGGCGTTCTGCGACCGCCGCCGGCAGGACGAGAATCGCCAGCACGATCCACCCAAGCACACCGACCACCATGGCCTGCAGGTATCCCGTCACCGACGCACTGTTGACCGTCGGCACACCCACGATGGCAGCGAGCACGAAAGAGAGGAACGCGCTCCATCGGTTGTAGAAGGAGCCGTCGGTGACGGCGCGCCACCAGATCTCGGCGACTCCCGTCACCCGCAGACGCTCCCACACCTCGATCACCTTGCCCCAGATTCAGACAACCGTATCCCGCCGCGGGCGAAACGCGTCAGGTGCCTTTGGCCCTACCCCGCGAAAGAGCAGTATCCGCGGCTGTCAGCACGAGGGTTGCAGTCGCGTAAACGACGAGATCCCGCGGGTCGAAGACGGTGCCGAGGACGAGCATCGCCGGAGGGAACGCGTTGCCCGCCGCCAGGGGGACGCCGGTGAGCTGGAACAGCTCGATACCGACACACCACGCGAGCGTGACAGCACCGACGAGGAGCGGATGTCGCCCGGGCATGATCGCGGTAAGGAAGGCATACACGGCAACCGCGTAGAGCGCGTCCCCGGCAATGTCGGTGGCTGCCGTGTCGGGCAGGAAGAGGTGAACGCACAGTCCCGCTGCGATCACCATGAGCAGTACCGCGAATCCCACGACGCGCCGAGTGCGGGTGCGGCTGCGGCGCGTGACATCGGTCATGCCCCTACCGTAGGGCGACGCCTGACACCGTGATCGTCACCCGTACTCCGAGTCGCGGGAGGCGTACTGTCGGAGTATGACCGGTAGCGCCGAGTGGGCTGCTGAGCTGCTCCCTATGCCGACATCGGCGCGGGCGGCCTACCTCTCAGCCCATTCCGGGCTTCCTGGTCCACGCGCGAATCTCGAGCTGGTCGCAGCGTTTGCCCCTCTCGCCGATGAGCCCACCATCGACGCACTCCTGGCGACGGGCGACGAGTACCACGCCATGTGCGCGGCTGCCGCGCTCGGCATGCGAGTCGAGGGCGCGGCATCCGAAAAGCGCGCCCGGGAGCTTGCCGCCGACGCCCGGTGGCGCGTGCGCGAGGGCGTCGCGCTGGGCCTCCAGCTTCTGGGTGACGCCAGGCCCGCGGCGCTGGCATCGATCGTGGATGCGTGGGTCGACCGCGCCCATCCCCTCGTGCAGCGCGCCGCCCTCGCAGCAATCTGCGAGCCGCGCCTGCTGCGGGATCCTCGGATGGCAGAGCTCGCGCTGGACGCCTGTGAGCGCACGACCCAGTACCTCGTGAGTCAGCCGCCTGCGGAGCGGAAGACCCCAGACGTCCGAACCCTGCGACTGGCGCTGGGCTATTGCTGGAGCGTGGCTGTCGCCGCGGATCCGATGCGTGGCCTTCCCGTCTTCGCCGCCCTCGATACCGGCGATCCCGATGTCGCATGGATCGTGACTCAGAACTGCCGCAAGAAGCGCCTCTCACGCCTCCTCGACAGCTGAGACCGGGGCGCCGTTCGCGCCCCAGGGGCGGTCACGCGCTCAGGTGGTTCGCACCGCCCGCAGCACGACATCCTCGACGTGGTGGCCACTCACCGCTCCGGCGGGGCGCGGCCGCGTCTCGTGCACGTCGATCCGCCACCCCTCCGATGCGGCGAGCGCGGCCGCGATCTCGGTGACGCCGGCGTACGCATCCGGGTCGAACATCGGCGTGTGTTCGACAGGGTCGAGCCCCTCGCGCGCCCACGCCGTGTCGTGGGAGACCACCAGCAGCGTGCCGCCGGGAGCCACTGCACCCAGAAGGCTGCGCACTCCCCTGCCGTCGGGAGTGCGGGCGAACGATCCGTATTGCAGCGAGACGAGGTCGAACGTCTCGCCGGCGTAGGGGTGGATGCCGTTGGCATCCACGTGCCATGTGCGCACGGCCAGTCCCCGACGCCGCGCTTCGTGCTCGACGCGGGCGAGTGCGCGGGAGGAAACGTCGGATGCCGTCACACGCCACCCGCGCTCGGCAAGCCAGAGGGCATCGCCGCCCTCGCCCGCCCCGACATCCAGAACAGTTCCCGGGGTGAGTCCGTCGACCTCAGCAACGAGCGTGCCGTTCGGGTTGCCGCTCCAGACCTGCTCGCCGCTGTAGCGACCGTCCCATTCGGTCTCGACGCCCGACGGGCGGGAGCTTGCGGCGAGATCTTCGTCGGCCAGGCTGAACGCGATCTGCGCGCCGACCATACTGCCGTTCGCGGCGGCGGGAAGCACCTGCAGGCTCGGGTCGACGACGTTACCTGCCGCGAAGACGCCGTCCGCGGCCGTTCGGCCCGTGGCATCGGCGATCAGCGCATCACCGAACCCTGTCGCGTGGGGAGTCGCTTCGAGCCCCAGACCGGCGAGCGCTTCGACGCGGGCATGGAACCGCGCGCCGACCAGCACGGCGTCCGCGGCGATTCGCGTGCCGTCGGTGAGGTCGATGCCGAGTGCGCCGTCAGCATCCGTCACCCGTGTCACGGTGCCGGCGATCACCGTGACACCGGATGCCTCAAGTCGGCGCACCGCCTCGGCATCCACCTCGACACCGTCGTGCAGCACGACGGTCAGAGTGTCGGTGAGGTGGCGCATGAGCGGGGTCGGGTGCAACGTGAGCGGGCTCGTGACGATCTGGACGACGCGCTGATCGCGCACCTCCCAGCCGTGACAGAACGGGCAGTGAATCACCGAGCGACCCCACCGTTCGCGCAGGCCGTCGATCTCGGGCAGTTCGTCGGTGATCCCGGATGCCACGAGCACACGACGCGCGAGCAGGGCCCCTCCACCGGAGAGTTCGAGGCGGAACAGATCCCCGTCGCGGTGAACGTCGAGGACGCGCCCCGACAGCACCTCTCCGCCGTAGGAGCGGACTTCCTCCCGGCCGATCGCCCGTAGCTCGGCGGGCGGCGCACCTTCGCGCCCGAGGTAGCTGTGCATGTGCTCGGCCGGTGCGTTTCGCGGTGTGTTGTCGTCGATCACGATCACCGAACGGCGCTGGCGGACGAGCTGGAGTGCGCCGGCAAGGCCGGCAGCCGAGCCGCCGATGACGGCGACATCGCACCGGCGAATCATCGCGGGACCGCGGGTGTGGTGGTGAGACGAGTCGTGGGTGCCCATGCGTCGAGGCTAGACCGGCCTAGCGTATAGTGGATGCCAGCTTGCAATATCCGCAAGAGCAACGGATGCTGGACTCATGACAAGCACGGATGTCGAGACCCTCGCGCGGATGCGATTGCGCAGCATCCGCACCACCCTCGGGTACTCGCTCGATGAGATCGCCGAACGCAGCAACCTCAGTGCGTCAACGATCAGTCGCATCGAGACCGGTAAGCGCGCGCTCAGCATCGACGTTCTTGTGCCGCTCGCCGAAGCCCTCCAGGTGAGCGTCGACGACCTGCTGCGCGCCGAGGATGACGACGATGTCGTCATCCGACCGACTCAGCGCACTGATGGGGCGCGCACGACGTGGGCGCTGAACCGTGTCAACGGCCGCACGATGGCGATGAAGATGCGCCTGGAGCCGGCGCCCGAGATCCCCGCCACGCGGGTGCATCCGGGTTTCGACTGGTTCCTCGTGCTCGAGGGGCGGGTTCTGCTGCAGCTCGGCGAACGGCGCATCGAAGTTGCGCAGGGAGAGGCTGCAGAGTTCTCGACCATGACTCCCCATGCCATCAGCGCGATCGATGAGCCCGCCGAACTCGTGATGATCTTCGACCGCGAGGGTCAGCGCGCGCACCTGCATCGGTGACGTCGCGGTGAGGTTCCCGCTCACCCGGGCGCGGATGCCGAATCGCGCCAAACCGACGGAGCGACTAGCGTCACACCTATGGCTTCTTCCCTCGAGAACGTAACCGACGAGGTAGAGCCTCCTCGATCCGAACCCGCTTTCGCTGAGCTCGGTCTCAACGACGCGGTCATGAAGGCGCTCAAGGATGTCGGCTACGAGACGCCATCCGCCATCCAGGCCGCTACCATCCCTCCCCTGCTGTCAGGACGCGACGTCGTCGGACTCGCCCAGACCGGCACGGGAAAGACCGCTGCATTCGCGCTGCCGATCCTCTCTCGACTCGATCTGTCGCAGAAGACCCCGCAGGCGCTCGTGCTCGCCCCCACTCGTGAACTCGCCCTGCAGGTCTGCGAGGCCTTCGAAAAGTACGCATCGCACCTGCGCGGCGTGCACGTGCTGCCCGTGTACGGCGGACAGGGCTATGGTCAGCAACTCTCCGCTCTGCGCCGCGGCGTCCACATCGTGGTCGGCACCCCCGGCCGCATCATGGACCATCTCGACAAGGGCACACTCGACCTGTCGGAGCTGAAGTACCTCGTGCTCGACGAGGCCGACGAGATGCTGAAGATGGGCTTCGCCGAGGATGTCGAGACGATCCTCGCCGACACCCCGAGCACCAAGCAGGTGGCCCTCTTCTCGGCGACGATGCCCGCGCAGATCCGGCGCATCTCGGCGCAGTACCTCAAGGATCCCGAAGAGATCACGGTCAAGACCAAGACCACCACCTCGGCCAATATTTCGCAGCGGTACCTGGTGGTGTCGTACCCGCAGAAGGTCGATGCACTCACCCGCATCCTCGAGGTCGAGAACTTCGAGGGCATGATTGTCTTCACGCGCACGAAGAACGAGACCGAGACCCTCGCCGAGAAGCTGCGCGCCCGCGGATACACGGCAGCCGCGATCAGCGGCGATGTCGCGCAGGCGCAGCGCGAGCGCACCGTCAATCAGCTCAAGAGCGGCAAGCTCGACATCCTGGTGGCAACGGATGTCGCGGCCCGCGGCCTCGACGTCGACCGCATCAGCCACGTCGTGAACTACGACCTGCCGATCGACACCGAGTCATACGTCCACCGCGTCGGGCGAACGGGACGAGCCGGTCGCACGGGAGCTGCGATCAGCTTCGTCACCCCGCGCGAAAGACGCATGCTGACCTCGATCGAGAAGGCCACCCGGCAGCCGCTGACCGAAATGAAGCTGCCGAGCGTCGACGACGTCAACGCGACGCGACTCACGCGCTTCGACGACGCCATCACGGCGGCGCTCGCAGACCCCGAGCAGATCAGTATCTTCCGCGACATCGTCGCGCACTACGTCGAGCACCACGATGTTCCCGAAGCGGACGTCGCAGCGGCGCTCGCGATCGTCGCGCAGGGCGATACGCCCCTACTGCTCGAGCCGGATGCCGCGCCCGAGCCGCGCTTGGCGCGCGACACGCAGGACCGACCCGAGCGTGGCGGACGTGACCGCAACGACCGCTCCGATCGCGGCCCCCGTGGCGGTGGGCGCGCGCGAACGACCTACCGAATCTCCGTTGGCCGGCGCCACAAGGTTGAGCCGCGCCAGATCGTTGGAGCCCTCGCGAACGAGGGTGGTCTTCGCCGCGAGGACTTCGGCGCAATCCAGATCCGCCCTGACTTCTCCCTCGTCGAGCTGCCGGCGGATCTCTCGCGTGACACGCTGAAGCGCCTCGAGAACACGCGCATCAGCGGCAAGCTCATCGAACTCAAGCCTGACCGGTTCGGTTCGTCGGCTAAGCGCGAAGACCGCCCGACCCGCCGCTGAACCGCTGCGGAGGGAGTGCCCGTCGTTTCGACGACGTCTCAGCTGTCGCGCACGTTCTTGTTCGCCCCAAGCGAACCTGTGAGGCCCACATCTTCGGGGCGTACCGTCAGGTCATGACGACACAGACACGAACGAGCGGCCTCGACGCCGCAACGCTGGGCCTCGGATCGGTGCTGGTGGCTTCGTTGCCTGCGGCGTTGATGACCGACGAGGCCCCTGACCGCTACACGGTAGAAGCGGTGTTCACCCGTCGCCCCGAACGCGACGAAGTGACGCAGATCCTCGGCAGCGGGACGCGGGATTTTCTCGCGAGAGCGGGATATCCGACGGTCGAGGTGATGGTCTCGGATCGTCGGCTGGAGATCGCGAACACGAATCTCGAGGAGCTGCGAGATGGCCTTGCCGGCGTGCTCGCGGATCGGCTCGCTGAGATCGGCGAGGAGCTCCGTGCCGAGAGGGCGGTAGCCGCCGCGCGCTTTGAGGAAGCGGCAGCGAGCGAGCAGAGCCGCGCGGCTGCCGTAGCAGCACTCGCGGAGTCCGTGACGTTCCGACGCACCGGCATTGCGAATGCCCCGCACAGCTCCGCCATCGACAACACGGATCTGGATGCGAGCTACCGGGCGCAGATCGATGAGTGGAGCGACGAGGGCGGTCACGCGCGAACACGCTCGTGACGCCGGGATGCCGGTGGACTGAGCACACCCCGCTCGGCGGACCGACATGGTGCTGAGGGTCGGGATGCTGGCCCCGGTCGCCTGGCGGACGCCACCCGAGCACTACGGCCCGTGGGAACGCGTCACGAGCCTCCTCACGGAGGGCCTGGTGCGACGAGGCGTTGCGGTGACGCTGTTCGCGACAGCCGACTCGGTGACCGAGGCGGAACTCGATGCGGTGGTTCCGCACGGCTATGAGGGCGATCGGCTGATGGACGGCCGTGTCTGGGAAGCGCTTCACGTCGCGCATGCGATCGAGCGGTCGGGAGAGGTCGACATCGTCCACAACCAGATGGACTGGTTGCCCCTCGCGTTCAGCTCGCTGTGGGATGTGCCCCTGGTCACCACGATTCACGGATTCTCGGGGGCGGGCATCCTGCCCGCCTACGAGGCGTCATCCAGCGCGTTGGTCTCGATTTCCGACAGCGATCGTTCCCCGGCACTGGATTACGTCGCGACTGTGCACCACGGCGTCGATGCCGCAGAGCTGCCGCTGGTGGTCACCCCCGACGACTACCTCGTGTCGTTCGGGCGAATCCACCCCGACAAGGGAACGGCGCAGGCGATCGAGATCGCCTGGCGCGCGGGACGTCGGTTGGTGGTCTGCGGCATCATCCATGACCGCGAGTACTTCGCCTCCCAGGCGGAGCCCTATCTGGACGGCGACTGCGTCACGTTCCGAGGCTCCGTCGGCGCCGATGAGCGCGCCCAGGTTCTCGGGAATGCCGCGGCATTGCTGCACCCGATCGACTTCGACGAACCGTTCGGGCTGTCGGTCGTCGAGGCAATGCTCTGCGGAACTCCCGTGGTCGCCTATCGCCGCGGGTCGATGCCAGAGATCATCGATGAGGGTGTCACGGGCCGCACCGTCACGACCATCGGGCAGGCCGTGGCCGCCGTCGATGAGGTCACCGTGCTGGATCGCCGCCGCATCCATGAGCGAGCCGCGCTCCGCTTCGGTGTCGAACGGATGGTCGATGACTATCTCCGGGTGTACGAGCAGGTGCTGGCTCGACACGCGCGGACAGCTCACAGGCGGTGGGCGTAGGATCAGGTCACAGCGCCCGGAAGGTTCCCCGTTCGGGCGTGAACCGGATCACGCCACCATCGCCGCGATCCCACGAGGGATGCCGCCGGCAGACGTCTCGCCGCCGCCCGAAGACATCGCCCTTCGGGCCCACCGAGGAGCGTCGTCGTGACCCACTTTGGATTCCTGAGCACCTATCCGCCCACTCGCTGCGGCCTGGCGACGTTCACTGAGGCTCTCGCTGATGCGCTGACTGTCAGCCCGATGGACGATGCCGTCATCGTGCGCGTGCTCGACGCTCCTGATCTCACGCGAGCCCGTGACGCGTACCGATCGCCGCATCTGAGCGCGGAGCTCATCGGCGGCGGCAGTGGAGCCGCCGCCGTGGCAGCTCTCAGCGCCTGCGAGGTTGCGATCGTCCAGCACGAATACGGCATCTACGGCGGCGAAGACGGCGACGAGATCATCGCCGTGCTCGCGGCCGTGACCACCCCGACCATCGTCGTGTTGCACACGGTGCTCCCCGCGCCGACCGAACACCAACGCGCGGTCCTGACGCAGGTATGCGCCCACGCATCCGTGACCGTCGTGATGACGGATGCCGCCCGCGAAACCCTCATCGAGCACTACACCGTCGACAGCTCGCTCGTCCACGTCATCCCCCACGGCGTGGCGAGCATCGCCGTGGGGACGGTCGCGCCGCACGCCCGCAAGCGCGTTCTCACCTGGGGGTTGATCTCACCCGGTAAAGGCATCGAATGGGGCATCCGGGCCACTGCCCGACTCATCGCCCCTGACCAGTCCCCTGACGTGGAGTATGTCGTTGCCGGACAGACCCACCCGAAGGTTCTC
Source organism: Microbacterium sp. (assembly GCF_030149085.1). Classification (GTDB taxonomy): domain Bacteria; phylum Actinomycetota; class Actinomycetes; order Actinomycetales; family Microbacteriaceae; genus Microbacterium. The sequence continues at coordinate 15,670 of NZ_JASBSF010000148.1, forward strand.
GCTCAGGACGGCGAGAGCTATCGCGCCGAGCTCACACGCCTGGTTGAAGAACTGGGTGTCGAATCCTCAGTGCACCTGGACGGCCGTTATCTCGAGCGTGACGAGCTAGCCGCGCTGCTGGCAGCATCCGATGTCGTGCTCCTGCCCTATGACTCCCGCGACCAGGCAACCTCGGGTGTCCTCGCAGAAGCAGTAGCCGCCGGCATCCCTGTCGTCGCCACCGGCTTTCCCCACGCGGTCGAACTGCTCTCGGGTGGCGCGGGCATCGTGGTCGCGCACGAGGACCCGGAGGCCATCGCCGCAGCGTTGCACACGATCCTGACCGGAGACACCGTCGCGCGCCGCATGCGGGATGCAGCGCTCAGTGACGCTGCCGACATGAGCTGGCCTGCGGTCGCCGAGCAGTACCGACTCCTCGCTGCCGGCATCGGCGCGACGGCCGCCGCCTGATGGCTACGTCGGCACGATTCGGGCATCTGCGCGCACTCACCGACGCGCGCGGGGTCTTCGAGCACGCCCTGCTGGACATTCCACGCCGCGAACACGGATACTGCGTCGATGACGTCGCCCGCGCACTCATCGTGGTTGTGCGCGACCCCGATCACGACGACCTGCGGCAACTGAGTGAGATTTATCTGAGTTTTCTCGAGAGTGCGCTCGGGGCGGACGGCCTCACGCACAACCGGATGAACGAGTACGGCGAGTGGACCGACCAACCCGGCATGGGCGATTGGTGGGGTCGGCTCATCTGGGCTCTGGGCACCGCCGCAGCTCGTGCACCCTGGGCATCCGTGCGCGCCCGTTCGCTGGACGCCTTCCACCGAGCCGCACAGCAGCACTCCTCACACCTGCGCACCGTCGCCTACGCGGCGCTCGGCGCCGGCGAGGTTGCATCGATCCGCCCGCACGATGAAGCGGCCGAGCGCCTGCTGCGTGCACTGGTCCTCGCCGTACCGGCTCGCGCCGAGAACGGCTGGGCGTGGCCGGAAGCCCGTCTCTCCTACGGCAACGCATCCATTGCCGACGCACTCATCACTGCCGGCGCGGCGCTGCGCGATCGCGCGGCGATGGACCGCGGATTGGAGCTGCTCGGCTTTCTTCTGGAGGGCGAGACATCCGGTGATCGGCTCTCGGTGACCGGAGTCGGCGGACGCGCTGACGGGGAGGTGGGTCCGTTCTTCGATCAGCAACCGATCGAGGTCGCCGCCCTGGTCGACGCCTGCGCGCACGCCTACGAACAGACGAGCGACGTGAGGTGGCACAGGGGTATCGACCTGGGCTGGCAGTGGTTCCTCGGCGACAACGACAGCGGGATCCCCATGGTCGACGCGGCGACGGGAGCGGGCTTCGATGGACTCGAACGCGGCGGACGCAACGAGAACCGTGGCGCGGAGTCGACGCTGGCGGCGCTCAGCACGTACCAGCAGGCACATCGCCTGGGAGTGGGAAGCCGCGCATGATGCTCGTCCGCACGCACGACGCGGAACTCCATGCCGAGGCGGACCGCGTGATCGGACAGCTGTTTCTTCCCGGAGAAGAGTCGGCGGCAACGCATTCCCGAGCGACGGAAATCGTTGCGCGAGTGCTTGCGATCGACGACGACGACGTCGAGGCCGCCGTCGCCGGCCTCATGAAGGACTTCAGCGCGCGCCATCCCGATCTCGGGGCGATGTTCCTGGCACACGCGGACGCGGTGAGCTCACGACTCACAGGCCCTATCGAGCTCAGCCACTCCCGTCGGCTCCTCCTCGGTGCGAGCTTCACGGCGGAGTTCGCGCTCGAGGGCGCTGCGCTGTGCAATCCCAGTGCCGTGGAGCATCCTGACCAGAGCGGCCTCGAACCCGGGCAGCTGCGCGTCGCGATCGCCCTCCGCGCGATCGGAGAGGGTCACCTGTCCTCCATCGGATTCGCCGAGGCCGTCATCGGCCCGGGGCGTACCTGGACCTTCCAGGACCGCCGGAAGCCTCCCTGGCGCGCGCAGGTGCGAGACGGAGACTGGAGCCTCGGGCACTTCCGGGCGATTGCGGAGCACGAGGGCATCCTCAATGAAACCTCTCACGTGATCCTGCGCGAGCTGCCGCCGCGATTCTCGGCGGCGGATCTGAACGTCGCCGTTGCCTCACTGCCCACCGAGCTCTCTTCACGCCCCGGCAGCCGTGGACAGATCGAGGCGTTGCGCGCCATCGCGGCATCCGCCTATCACGCGAGCTTCCCCGTCGAATCGGAGCTGAGCCAACGAGTCCTTACCCCCGTTGCGGCCGAAGAGCATCGCGGCATGGAGGATGCCCGGTTCGTGCGGGTGGTCGACGTCGAGGGAAGCGTCGAGTACCGTGCCACCTACACCGCGTATGACGGGCGCGACATCGCTCCTCGCCTCATCGTGACTCCCGACCTTCGCGACTTCACGATTCACCGGCTGGCAGGCAATGCCGCCCACAACAAGGGCATGGCGCTGTTCCCGCGCCGGATCGGCGACAAGCACCTCGCCCTGTGCCGCACGGGTGGTGAGAACATCTCCCTCGCCGAATCCGAGGATGGCGTCGTCTGGACTCTTACCGGGACGGTGCACGAACCACGCGAGGTCTGGGAGATCGTGCAGACCGGCAACTGCGGGGCGCCGCTGGAAACCGAGCACGGATGGCTCGTCCTCACCCACGGCGTGGGGCCGATGCGCACCTACGTCCTGGGCGCGCTCTTGCTGGACCTACAAGACCCAAGCCGCGTGATCGGCCACACCTCGTTGCCGATCCTCGAGCCTCGTCCCGGGCACAGCGACGGCTACGTGCCCAACGTCGTGTATTCGTGCGGCGGCCTGATCCACGAGGGAGTGCTGTGGATCCCGATCGGCATCGCCGACGCGCGCATCGGCGTGTGCTCCATCGGGGTCGCGGAGTTGCTCGCGGCGATGACCAGCTGAGCACCCCCATGGCGGACACGCGCCAGCGTTCGTCCTTCCCGGAGCGGGTACGGCTCCTCCGCAACGATCTGGAGCACCGATGGAGCGCACGGTCACGAGCACCCTGGTGCTGGAGGTCACGGAGCCGGCTCACCTCGTCTTCACGATCGCGGCGGCAGGTGTCTACCCGGCGATCACCGAGCGCTTCGACGCGACAGTCAACGGCACACCCGTTCCCGTCGTGGAGCTGGCGGATGCGCACCGGACGCGGCTGCACCGGCTACACGTGGGGTCGGGTGAACTCGTTGTGCACTACGAAGCGACGATTCAGGGTGCCGGCGCGGCGTTGGGAGCCAGCGAAGTCGAGCTGCTGAGGCATCTTCGTCCGAGTCGGTACTGCGAATCGGACGAGCTCGCTGCCACGGCGGCAGCTGAGTTTGCGGGACTCGATGATCCCGGCGAGCTGCTGCTGGGCGTGTCGTCGTGGGTCGGCACGCACCTGCAGTATGTTCCCGGTTCGTCCTCTCCCACCGACGGCGCCGTCAATACTCTTCTCGCCCGAAGAGGCGTATGCCGGGACTATGCGCATCTGTGTGTCGCGCTCCTTCGAGCTCGGGGCGTTCCCGCCCGGGTCGCTGCGGTCTATGCGCCAGGCCTGATGCCGATGGATTTCCACGCGGTTGCCGAAGCGTGGGTCGATGGCGCGTGGCGGGCAGTGGACGCAACAACGCTCGCGCCCCGATCAACCCTCGTCAGGATCGCGACGGGGAGGGATGCCGCCGACACGGCGTTCCTCAATGTCATCGCCGGGCGCGCCCGCCTGGTCAGCACCCAGGTCACGGCGATTGTCGACGAGATCCCCGGAGACGACCTCAACGAGCTCGTTTCCATCGCGTGAGAGCGCCGGCCCACAGGACGGCCTGACCGAGTTGGCAGGAATCCGCAGGAGGACGACGCGCCTCCACACACAGCGGGTGAGCGCCCGCTGAGAAAATCAATCGTGCGCATCGCCGACTTCCCCGTCCCCACGACGCCGGCAGCACGCGGCGCACTCGAGCTCGCGCAGCAGTACCAATCCACGGCGATGACGTCCCATGCGTTACGTTCCTGGCTCTGGGCCGAGGCATTTGCACGAGTCGACGGCGTATCAGAGATCGACCATGAACTGCTCTACGTGGCCGCCGTCCTGCACGACATCGGCACGGTGACCGAGTTCGACAACCACACGATCTCCTACGAGCACGCGGGCGGACATGTGGGCGTCGCCCTCACCGCCGGCGCCGGCTGGGATGAGGCTCGGCGCACACGGGTACTCGAGGTCATCGTGCGCCACAACTGGCCGCGGGTCGACTCAGCGATGGATGCGGAGGGATACCTTCTGGAGATCGCGACGGGCCTCGATATCTCGGGGGCCAGGCCGGATGCTGTTCCCGAATCCTTCCGACGCGAAGTGCTCACCGCATACCCGCGCGGAGCGCTCGCCGCCGAGTTCGGCGCCTGCGTGATCGAGCAGGCGGCCCGCAAGCCCGAGACTGCCGCCCGACGACTCCTCGACGGGGGGATCATTACCAAGCTCGCTGAGAACCCCCTGGAACGCCTCATGTGAGGCGGTCGTGCGCGGACTGACACTGCACATGAGCCACAGTGAGGGCTTAGCCTCGATCCACCGATGAAGGTTGGGCGGGCGGCGGGATCGTGATCGAGTTGCGCTGACCACGTCTGGGCAGGGGTGTGCTCCGGGCGTCGCATCCCGGTCGTCCACTGGGTC